>JALTPW010000762.1 GCA_026999335.1 Chromatiales bacterium | reverse complement strand
CCCTCAGTTTTCACAAGGGCTGTTACCCCGGACAGGAAATCGTCGCGCGCATGCACTACCTCGGCAAACTCAAGCGACGCATGTATCGGGCCCACGCCAACACGGACGACTGCCCGCAACCCGGCGATAATCTATTCACCGCAAGCACCGAATCCGGCCAGGGTGTCGGCAAGGTGGTGCAGGCACAGACCTCTCCCTCGGGCGGCGTCGATCTGCTGGCCGTTATCGAAATCGCCAGTATGGAACAAAGCAGCCTGCATCTACATGACGCCGAAGGCCCAATGCTGAGCCTGCAGGATCTGCCTTACTCCATTGAAGAAGAGTAGTAACTATCAGGCACAGGATTCACAGGGGGATAGGATATCCGCGTTGTGCGCACGGCGCACACTACACCTGTCCATAGCGTATGCCATGCAGCACGGTGGCTTCTGTGGTGAAATGAGGCGACCAAGCATCATGTCCCTGCTGGTGGCAGGAGAGGAAAACCCGCCTACTCCACCCGCCGCGAGCGCATGTGCGGAAACAGCAGCACGTCACGAATAGACGCTGAGTCCGTGAACAACATCACCAGCCGGTCGATGCCAATGCCCTCGCCCGCGGTGGGCGGCATGCCGTGCTCGAGGGCGACGATATAGTCCTCGTCATAGTGCATGGCCTCGTCATCGCCGGCGTCTTTCTCTTCCACTTGCTGGCGGAAACGCCCGGCCTGATCCTCGGCGTCATTGAGCTCGGAGAAGCCGTTGGCGATCTCGCGCCCGCCGACGAAAAATTCAAACCGGTCGGTAACGAAGGGATCGTCGTCGCTGCGCCGTGCCAGTGGCGACACCTCGGTGGGATAGGCGGTGATAAAGGTGGGATCCACCAGACGATGCTCGGCGGTCTTCTCAAAAATCTCGATCTGCACCTTGCCCAGACCGTAGCTGTCCTTCAGCGGGATACCCAACTCAGCGGCCAGCGAGCGTGCCTCGTCCAGTGATTGCAATTGTTCCCGCTTTATCGCCGGATTGAAATGGAGGACAGACTCCAGCACCGTCATGCGCGCAAAGGGTTTGCCGAAATCGAAGGTCTCGCCTTGATACTCGATGGACGTGGAACCGTGAATGGCCTGCGCCATGCCGCGCAGCATTTCCTCGGTGAGATCCATCAGGTCACGGTAATCGGCATAGGCCTGATAGAACTCCACCATGGTGAACTCGGGATTGTGGCGTGTGGACAGGCCCTCGTTACGGAAATTGCGATTGATCTCGAACACCCGCTCGAAACCGCCCACCACCAGCCGCTTCAGGTAAAGCTCCGGCGCCACGCGCAGGAACAACTGCATGTCCAAGGCATTGTGATGGGTCATGAAGGGACGCGCCGTGGCGCCGCCGGGGATGGCGTGCATCATAGGCGTTTCCACTTCCATGAACTGGCGATCCAATAGGAAACGGCGCATGTAGTCGATGACCTGTGAACGCACACGGAAGGTGTTGCGAGTGACCTCATTCATAATCAGGTCAAGGTAACGCTGGCGATACTTGGTCTCTTGATCGGCCAGACCGTGCCATTTCTCCGGCAGCGGGCGCAGGGACTTGGTGAGCAGGCGGATGTCATCCACGCGCACCGACAGCTCACCGGTCTTGGTCTTGAACAGACTGCCCTCGGCGCCGATGATGTCGCCGATGTCCCACTTCTTGAACTGCTGGTTGTAGAAACCCTCGGCAAGATCGTCGCGAGTGACGAACAACTGGATCTTGCCGGACATGTCCTGCACATGGGCGAAACTTGCCTTGCCCATGATGCGACGACTCATCATGCGCCCCGCCACCTTGACACGAATCGGATTGGCTTCCAGTTCTTCATTGGACTTGTCGCCGTACTCGGCATGCAGCTCAGCGGCCATCACGTCGCGGCGAAAGTCATTGGGGAAGGCATTACCGGTTTCGCGCAGCGCCGCCAGCTTGGACTTGCGCTGGGCGATCAGGGCGTTTTCGTCGATGGCCTGTTCGGGGGTGTTCTGGTCTGACATGGCGTTTTCTCTAAATTTGTTGTTTGCCACAGAGGCGCGGAGCACACAGAGTTTTTGAAAACCGCCGGGACAGCTTCCTCGCTCTATGCAGGAGAAGAAAGACTAGCTATTTTCCGTAGGGTGGGCATTACCCACCAACGATGCCTTGCAAACCATGATGGTGGGGACATCCTACGGTTAACTATTTCAAGTTTTTCAAATACGTCTCTGTGAAACTCCGTGCCTCTGTGGTGAAAAAGTAACTGACGCTCAAAGCCCGCTCTTCAGACTGGCTTCGATGAACGGATCCAGTTCACCATCCAGCACTGCCTGGGTATTGCCGGTCTCCACGCCAGTGCGCAGATCCTTGATGCGTGACTGATCCAGCACATAAGAACGAATCTGGCTGCCCCAGCCGATATCGGCCTTGTTTTCCTCCACCACCTGCTGGTCGGCGTTGCGTTTTTGCATCTCGAATTCATACAGCTTGGCCTTCAACTGTTTCATCGCCGTGGCCTTATTTTTGTGCTGCGAACGGTCGTTCTGACACTGCACCACAATATTCGTTGGGTTATGCGTGATACGCACCGCAGATTCAGTACGATTGACGTGCTGACCACCAGCGCCGGAGGCGCGGTACACATCGATGCGCAAGTCGGCGGGGTTGATATCGATCTCAATATCGTCGTCTATTTCCGGTGAGACGAACACGGAGGCAAACGAGGTATGGCGACGGTTGCCGGAGTCAAAGGGTGACTTACGCACCAGCCTGTGCACGCCAGTCTCAGTGCGCAGCCAACCGAAGGCGTAATCACCCTCAAAACGGATGGTGGCGCTCTTGATACCGGCCACTTCGCCGTCGGAGACCTCGATCAGCTCGGTCTTGAAGCCATGGCGCTCGCCCCAGCGCAGGTACATGCGCAGCAACATGCTGGCCCAGTCTTGCGCCTCGGTGCCGCCGGAACCGG
>JALTPW010000761.1 GCA_026999335.1 Chromatiales bacterium | reverse complement strand
GAGCTAAAGCTGGTGGTGTTGAGTTTTGTGGCTCTTCCCCGGTACAAGCAACAAAACGAGCGGAGATGCGAAGACGTTCATCAGTTCCAAAATGATGCGCCGACAAACGCCACGACAACCCCCAGCAACAGAAACAAGGTGATAGCAAAGGTCCAGCGTTGCAGAGAACGCTCACCACCGTCCAAGATTCTTTGCCATGCACGGACTTGCCAGAGACGGCCCACTTTAGCCAGCCACGAATCACGCAACCGGGGCAAGGTATCGAACCCCGTCTGCGCGGCCCAACACACCACTGCGTCAGGCCAGCGCTCAAACCACGGGTTCGAATCGTCGGCTCGCTTTGCAGGCGCATCAGAATAAGGCTTCCTCGCCTCCAGCCACCCGATGCCGATGATCAGTGACGCTAAGCCAAACCCCAGCGAGACAATGAAAAAATGCGCCAGATTTCCGTACCGGTTCCAGACAGCAGGATCGGCCAGTCCCGCCCCCAGGACGGTGACAAACAATCCCGTGGCAACGATGGCGGCATAGGCGGGTAGCATTTTCAGCTGCGACCGCATCAGCCCGGCGACAACGGCATAGAGCATGGCGACCACCCCCAGACCCTGGATGATCAACCCCAGGTCAGGCGAGGTGATTTCGCCAAGGGGTAACCAGAAGTGCAACGGCCAAACGCCTGCCTTGAGGGCAAAACCGACGAGAACCATTGACAGATACAAGCTTGGGGAAGCTGACTGGGCCATTGCCTGTCGCACGTCCCCAAAGCCCAGATTCTCGGTCGTTGCAGCTGCGATCAACAAGGCCTCAAACAGGGCCAGATCCGCCAGGATTAAGGAGACCAAGATAGACGCGTCCGGCCCGCCGCGCTGCCTGATTACCACCATTAACCAGCAGGCCATAGAAGCCATAACCCATCAGGGTCGAAAAGGCGAAAAATCCGACCAGATCAGTCGCCAGAATCGCGCCCAGATTACCCGCCAGGGTCAACAGAAAAAAGGTCGTAAGACGGTTGTCCGCAGATTGGCCGGTGGGTACCTGTAAAAGGGTCGCAGCGGCCGCCCAAAGGACCACTGACATCGCTAACAACCACCGGGATGCCTCGCCAATACCCAGTCCGGTATCGAACAACAGCCAAGGCAGGTCAACAGAAAAAGCCATCGGCACAGCCAACAGGATAACCGCGGGCAAAAGGGCAATATAACAAGGCCAGGGGGCAGGAAGGCATGAGCGAAGTGCTGGAAATGCGAGTAACAGCGGGTATCCAGGTACCGACAGCAGAAGGATGGCACTCAGTGTGGTATTCATGGTGCGTAGCCCAGCGTCGTGATAAAACGCGCCCATTGCAACGGACTAACCGGAGGCGATGCACTCTTTATCGATTTCAGATAATCGGCGATGGCAAGCATGTCCACATGACGAAGATACCTCAAACTGTCATGTTCGACGGCGCTCATGGAGCCCTGCAGCTTTCCTCCTGCGGGTTTAACGTCATGCATAAATATGTCTGCGATTACGCCGGGTGACAAGTGCCGTAATCCTTGTGCATTTATGCTTGGCGCGTAGTAGTCCTCAATAAAGGTTCCCGCCAGATAATATTCTTTTTTTGGCACCCCCAACATATTCAGTTCGGTATGACACAGGGCGCAGTGACCCGGGCCTTCGACGATGAATGCCCCCCGATTCCAGCGTTCAGACTTTTTCGGATCGGGAGAGTATTGTCCCTTATCAAAGTCAAAATACAGCAGGCGCCAGCCGAATTTCAACCAGCGGTAGTTGAACGGCCACGCCATCTGTGGCGGTTTGTTGATGTGTTTTTCGGCAGGAATGCGGTCAAGATAGGCCTTGATCGCCACCACATCTTCGCGACTCATGCGATTGTAATAGTTATAGGGGAAAACGGGATAATAATAACTGCCGTCCGGACTGATGCCCTCCCTCATGGCAGTGACGAAATCATCCTCGCTCCAGTTACCAATACCGGTGTCTTTATCCGCTGTGATATTCGGCGCGAATAACACACCAAAGGGCGTATCGAAACGCAAACCACCGGCGAAGGGCGCAGCCCCGTTCCCGGTATTCGTGTGGCAGCCCATGCAATCGCCCAGTTTTACCAGGTATTCGCCGCGTGCAATCTGCTCTTTGTCGGCACCCGCTTCAATATGGGCCGAAGGGAATTCCGGATAGTGTAAGGATATGTTGCTGGCAATCGTGTCGGCGGGAAGTTCCAGGGGCAACAACATGACGGCAAACAGCGTCATCAAACACATCCACCGTCTATTATTGGGCCGTGAATGACAATACCCCAAATCCATTTAGGTTCGCTTTTTACCTCTCATGATAATGAACCTGAGGTAAGCAGTACCAGCGAACGTGGACCGACAGCCAACGTCTGCCCACCCTCCACGCTAACCGCTTCATTACCGCTCATATTGACACCGGATGGCTCAGTGGCGGTGTCCACCCTGATCCACCACCTCGCCTTGCCGGGTAGATGGAAACTGATCGAATCTTCCCCGGCATTGAATAACAGGCAGAGCTGTTCCTCATTTGGAGCGGTTGTAAGAATATGACAACCCAGGCTGCGATCCGGCTTCTCCCAGTCTGGATAAGCACCGGTCGAATCAAACCAGACAAGCTCATCCTGCCGATAAAACTGTTCAGCGCTCAGCACCGGATAGCGCTTACGCAGGGCGATCATATCCCGGGTGAAGTCGTGTAATTCGCCATGGACTTGCAACCGTTCCCAGTCATACCAGGAAGCTTCATTGTCCTGACAATAGGCATTGTTGTTGCCGTTTTGACTGCGGCCGAATTCATCACCCCCCAACAGCATGGGCACGCCACGGGACAGCATCAGGGTGGCGATGAAATTTTTCATCTGCCGTCGCCGCAGTCGTTGGATATCGGCGCTCTCTGTCGGGCCTTCCACACCGTAGTTGGCACTGTAATTTTCTGACATG
>JALTPW010000760.1 GCA_026999335.1 Chromatiales bacterium | reverse complement strand
ATGATGACTTGCTGGACATCCGTGGCTTCTGCAACAGCCTCAATCACGGCATCCTCATATCCCCAGTCATGGATGACCTCGGCGATGCAGTCGTCAAGGTATTGCTCGGCGGCCTCAGCGATCTGCTCCCGATGGGCTTTGGCTAACTTGCACTCACTCATCATCTGATCCGTCATCTCTGTTGTTCTTCACATCTTCATGACCGTAGTCCTCAGGCAAGCCAAAGTCATCTGCCGCTTCTTCGGCTTCCTTGGACAGTTTCTTTTTCAGGGCTTCTGTCTTCTGTTTGACCTTTTCCATCTGTTGTTCTTCGTGGATCACTTCTCCCTCGATGATCCGCTCCGCTTCATCGGGCTCGTATATTCCGACGAATCCGAAGGCGAGGCGTGCGGCCTGAATCATAGCCTTATGACGAAGCATGCGGCGGGTGTGAGTCTGCCAAGGTCCGCTCATCCCCTGCTTGAACGGCGCCCGATAGACCTCATCAAGGTATTCACGGACCGTCACCGGCTTGTCGCGGTCCTTGCGGTACATGATGCATTCTATCCATTCCGGCGCCGGCCGCTGCTGTCCAGGCAGATTGTCAACGGTATCCTCTGAATACCGAAACTCCATCCCGTCGAACTGTGGGTGAGAATTGATGATCCGGCTCCATCCATCCACGCCGACGATCGGAACGATCCCAAGATTCTTGTCTGGGAAGGCATAGATCTCGCGAGTGAACGGGTTCAATTTGTACTGATCGGCGACGACTAACAGCGCCATCATCTGCTCGTTGGTGATGTCCTGCCCGTCACGTTGGCGAAAAGCAGTAGCCTTAAGGGTGGCGAGCATCTTCTTTTCGTCTACCCCGTAACGGTGTGCAATACGCTTGACAAGGCTTACCTTATCGGCGCGTGTCACGTCTTCCAATGCGGTCTGCATATCAGTCCTCCGTCTCGTAAACCCGGAAAGTGATATAAGGCTTACCCTGCTTCTCGTATTTGCTGATGTCGATGCCGTCCCGCTCCATGGCTTTCTTGTCGAGAGTCACGCGGCCGGGCATCTGGATCTGGTAGGCCCGGATCCCGGGGAGTTGGGCGACATAAGCATTGCCCATGAGGCGCTTAACCCGGTCCTTCGCCAGCTTCTCCAGGTCATCGGCGTCCTTCCTGAGTTGGCGGGCCTCCCTCAGTGCCGCGGCGGCCTCCTTTGCTTCCTCGGTGTCAAGAGTGACCATCTCGCCATTGATTTCTGGCAGCTCCGGCTTGTCTGTATCGTCTTCAGGCTCTTCTCCCTTTCTTACCAGATCGAAGAAATGCCGCTCGATGTCCATGAGCTGCACGATCAATTCGTCATCCCTCTCCACAGGATAGTGCAAAAGCTGCATCGTCTCGGGATTCAGAACCGAGAAATATTCCATCTCAGAGTCCGTGATCGCGATGGAATGCTGGCATCCCAGAAGCCAGAACCCCTTGATCCCCTCCAGGCGAAGCCTGTTCCAGTTACGGGCCCGGGGGCACTTGAGTTGTACGGGCACGGTCTTGCCTTCCCAATCGATCCAGCCGTCCGGCAGAGTGTGAGCCCACGGATAGGCGGGGTTGTAAATGAACTCATCCTGATCGTGCTGGACGACCTCTTTACCCGTGGCCTGATCCAGCAGCTGAAGGTGAAGCGGTTCGGTGAGAATCCCCCGACGCATGTCATCATTGAGCGCGGTTTCCACGACTCGCCCTTCATGGGCAGCCCTCATGATCTGCCAGTATTCCCGCCGGCTCATGTACGGATTCTCACCGCAGACCGTGCCGGCACCGGTGGAGCCAATGGTCCGATAATGCTCAATGAGCCATTCCGTGGACTTGTTCATTCAAATTCCCTTTCGGCCCGTGCAAGCGCATTCTCGGCCGCCTGCGGATGGCGATATTGCCGATACCACCGCCACAATAGCCGGCCGGCCTGCTCGTATGATCCATCGCGGCAGGCATCGAAAATCAGCCGCGCGTCCTGGTCGCTCATCTCCATGATTGCCTCGATCATTCCCTCGGTGCCGAGTTCGTCGATCAGATCGTCAAGCTCGCCCTCCACAAGCTCGACGGCACGTTCTAGGATTCGTTCGCGCCGCGCCTGCCTGGCTTCATATTTTGCCAGGTCGATTGGGAATGAATCAGACACCGGAACCTCCTAGCCAATCGGATAGTTTTTTGTATTGACGATTCATCGTTTGTTTCGGGCTCATTCTTGGACGAATTTGCAAGGCTGCGGCAGAGTTCGCCGGCAACATTCTGTCACCGACCTTGATCCAGGCGGCATGTCCGAGAAACTGGACGGGCAGCCACTTGCCGGCCCTGGTCAACACTGCGACATGTGACAGCTCCTTGTCCCTTGACCTCCCGCGTCCGGCACATCGTAGGGCCATATGCGGCGTTCCGTGACGGGCCTTGCAGCACCGCGATCCATCGACCATGAACGCGGTGAACCCGCAGAAATAACCTATCCAATCAGCCACATTGCCACCTCGAACAGACCCCAGTAGAACAAGCCCATTACGGTCAGAAGGACCACAGCCTCGCGCCAGAAGGGCTCCGTCTTGTAGTGGTCCTCCTTGCGCCGGCGGGACATGTATCTTGCAAGCCGGCGCTCGTTGCGCTCGGCTTCTTCGGCGGCTCGCTGGAGTTCTGATGATGGTCTGTACATGAGCATTTCCCCATATTTGTGCTATCCTTGCGACAAGACTAGACATTAATCACGGGGGTGTCAAGAGAATGTGCCCAAGAAAATCACGCCGGGAACTCATGGAGGAATGGAGAGAAAAAAGAAAGAAAATCATGGAGTTATTGGACTCAGGCATGGGAGTCAAGGAGATCAGTGAAAAATTCGGCCTTACACGACAGAGGATCTACCAGATCCGTGACTACGAGAGACGCCAGCGCGAGGCTGGGGACAGTAGCGCGACTGCGCCATGATCTCGGGCAGTGTCACGACTAC
>JALTPW010000759.1 GCA_026999335.1 Chromatiales bacterium | reverse complement strand
GGCGCAAAGGGAAACCCGGGCGGAATATGGATCGTGGTGGCACAGGTGCCGGCGGTCGCCCGTTTCATGCCACAGACGGAGACCGTGGCGCCGAGGACGGGGACGTAATCGAAGGGGTCGAACACCAGGGAAATGTGCGGCGTCGGCAGTGGCGCCGGCACACCCGGGGGCACCGTGCACAGGTGGATGTCGATGCCGAGTTGCGGGTCGCCGTGTTTGGCCGCAGACATCATGCGGCAGAGGCCTCATCAGGTACCGGCGCGGCCACAAGGTGGCTCAGAGGCCAGGCTTCACCGAGCAGATCCCGCGCATAGGCGAATTGCCGGCGAAACACTTCATCCCCCGCACCGGCCTCCTCTTCAATGGCTTGTAGGGCGGCCTGCCCGGCCTGCGCCGTCTCGCCTTCAAGTTGAGCCTCTATCACACGCAGCGCTTGGGACTCTTGGGCGTCTTCGGCCCCGGCGGCCTGTTGCTCGGCGCGAACCCGTGCGTCTTCCTGGCGCACTTCCTGCTGTTGTTTGATAGCTTCCATGCGTTTGACCCGCTCCGGCTCCATCACCCGCAGCAGATCGATTGCCGCCATCGGCAAGGTGGTCGTGGCGCGCGCCTCGGGTTCGAGTCGTTCGCCGAGCGCCAGGGCAAGCCGGCCCCGCTCCAGGGCGGCGTCACGGTTGTTGAGGCGGGCATGGCAGAAAAGGCTCATGCGAAAGGCTTCAATGGCAAGGATGAGGTCGGGGGTTTTCTGCGCGACCACCGCCGCCCGGTCATAACATTCGGCGGCCTTTACATCCCGGTTCGCCGCCAACTGGGTGCCGGCCTCACCGAACCAGGTCTGCAAGACAAGCTGTTGGCCGGCAGGATGACCGCTTGCGGTAGCTTGTACGGCGGATTGACGGGCACCCTGGTATTCCTGGATAGCATCATCAAAGCGCTTTTCCTTTAACATCGCCCCCGCCACCAGCATCGTGACCACCACCTCCTGGTCGGCCCAACCCTGTCTGCGGGCAAACGCCTGGGCATCCGTGGCTTTGCTTTTGACCTGATTGATACTGCCTTTTTCCACCAGGGTCATCAGCCCCATGAGGATATTACGAAACACCGCCCCCGACCCCACGCCCCCCTCTTCGGCAAAGGTCTGTTGCGCAATCGCCAGGGCATCGATCTTTGGTGATGCATTGGCGATCAGCGGATGCTCCGATTCCGTCAAGGATGACAGTCTGGGAGTTTCATGCGAATCGATCACCACCAGGCGTAAATACTCGGGCATTTCAACGCTCAGTGCTCGCGTCAACCAGGAACAAAATGCCGTGTCGTCCGCCACCTGTTGAGGCATGAAAACCGCTGCAACATGCCCGGCGACATCATGGTATTTGGCGGCGAAGGAATGCAGTCCCTGCAAAAATCCCGTGGCGGAGTCCGGATGATCCTCGGGGTTAAAGCGCCAATCCGCCTTGATGCCTTCCTGTTCAAGATCTTCACGACTTGCGTCATATTGCCCGGCGAGCGTTTCCTTGAGTTCTCTGGAAAATTGCATCGCGTTCTCGAACGGCGTATCGAAGACAATGAACAGATCGCGGGTGGACAGCGCCGTTTCGTGTTTTTGAACCTCAAAAAAACATTGCAGTGTCCGCACCGCATTGTCCTGCACCTGCCAGACCAGCAGTCGCTTTGAGGCATCGGA
Organism: Chromatiales bacterium; assembly: GCA_026999335.1. Taxonomy (GTDB): domain Bacteria; phylum Pseudomonadota; class Gammaproteobacteria; order SZUA-152; family SZUA-152; genus DRQN01. Next base: position 1,285 of record JALTPW010000759.1, on the reverse strand, counting down.
ACGGAATGTTTCCCAGTGTTGACAGAGCCCCAGAAGACTCCGTTCGACGGGATTGAAAGCCATCGCAGCCCCTCCCCTAGCCGTTCAGGGAAATCTTGGGCCCGCTCAATGCCACGCCAGCGGCATCGACTTTTGCCGCGGAACCGCTCCCCGTAACCGTGGAGGTTGGGGCTTCAACCGTGGCTTCACCCGGGCTGCTCATCAGCGCATTGCCGTCGAGCGTCAAGCTGGATCCACCACCGGCACTGAGCGTGATTTTATCAGGCTCAATCGTCACTGAGCTGCCACCACAGGTCAGTGTGATCCGGGTTGGGGCCTGAATATTGACCTCATCGGTGGTATCAAGCTGATAACTTCCGGTGACATCCACCGTTCGGTTGCCTGCTTCCACGGTCAGGCTCGTATCACCTTTAATCGTTACGGTTTGGGTACCCGCCTGAACGCTAAGCGTATCGTGGCCACCGACGAGGGTGGTTGTACGGTCGTTTTCAATGGTCGAATTCATGTCCTTCTGGGCATGGACGGTAATGGCCTCCTGGCCCTTGGTGTCATCCAGCATGATGCTGTTGTCACCGCCACCACCCGGCGTGCTGTTGGTTTTCATGCCACTGATCATGGCCGCAGCGGGTAATCCGTTGGGCGGTTTGTTATCGCCGTTATACACCCGCCCGGTAATGATGGGGCGATCCGGATCCCCTTCCAGGAAGGAGACGATCACTTCCTCACCAATACGGGGGACGTCGATACCACCGAACCCTTTGCCGGCATGTACCTGGGAAACACGCATCCAGCAAGAACTGTTTTCATTGGCTTCGCCGTAGCGATCCCAGTGAAACTGTACCTTTACGCGCCCATGTTCATCGGTCCAGATTTCCTCGCCAGAGGGCCCGACCACGATGGCGGTCTGTGGCCCCTGAACCCAGGGCCGGGGGGTGGTGCGCAGGGGCCGAAAGGGCTCCTGTGCATTGATGACATTGATCTCACAGGTGTACACCTTGTCTTCTCCACCATCCCCCGAGCCATAATCACCCGCTGCCAGCCGATAACCAGCCGAGACGATGAGATATTCAATATTCTGATCCTCACGCGGGTGCCCGCTCAGCGTGAATAAGCCACCCACGCTCAGACCACGGGCATCGCCATGGCCATGGCCACGCCGGTGATTGGCCTGTATTTCTTCCAGTCTGACGCGAGAATAGTAATCACCATCATTGAATTCCTTGTACTCACCGGGATAGTCGTAAATCTCCAAATCGGCCTTGGCGTGCTCACGTTTTTTGTTTGA
>JALTPW010000758.1 GCA_026999335.1 Chromatiales bacterium | reverse complement strand
TCATAAAGAAAGGTAATCACTTCCCAGGTCTCATTCTCGTTCAGCATCTCATGCCACACGGGCATGGCGGAATTCCACGGCGTGCCTTCCTTGGGCAGGCCCGGGCCACCGGTCGAGATGCGCCAGAACAGATAGGCCTCCTGCAACTGGGCGATGGTGCCGACATCCTGAAAATTGGCCGGCTGGGGACTGAAGCCCAGGGCGTAATGGCCCTTGCCATCCAATAGATCACCATGACAGAAGAAACAGTTTTTGTAATAGACGTCACGCCCTGCCTCGACGACCTCTTCATAGACCTCCCAGCCCTTGTCTTCATCCTCGGCCATGGTTTTCAGAATCTGTTCGCGCAGCGGGTTTTCCAACTTAGATAAATTGTAGCTTTTGCCGAAGACACGTAAGGAACCCGGCGGTGCAGGATGTACCTGACGCAGTTCCACCGGCGCATCCATGGAGGGCTTGACAAAGCCATAGGTGGTGTAACCGACGATGGCCGGGATGGCGATCAGGAAACCCCAGCGGACAACCGCCAATCTTGATTCCCTGAGCACCGCCAGGATCGGTGCATTGAACTCTTTCCAACGCGTCTCATCAAAGGAAAAATACAACAGGACACTGGCAATGGTGATGATCATGTACTGCGCCATCAGCGAACTGGGCAGCAAGGGCGGGAAGGCATTATCAAAGATCAGGTAGGCGATAATGACGACCAACACGGCCTGCCAGAATGCGGGAATTTTAATGCCTTTCATCATTCACCCCGTACCAATAAACTCGGTTGATAGATTTTTTCACTCGCCCTTAGGCCTGCATTCATCAAAACACCCATTACTTGCGCTCCCACAGAAAGTCCACCAATGCATCCAACTGCATCTCACTCATTTGTGCGGAATAATTGAGTGGCATCACGCCCGAGGGAAAGCCTTTGGCGATGACGGCATTGGGGTCGATAATACTCTGGCGAATCTCTTCGGCACTCAATCGCGAGCCGATATCATCTAAGCCAGGGCCAATCTTGCCGCCGCTGCCTAACATGACATGGCAGGCCAGGCAGCCAAAACTACTGATCATCGACTCAGTGTCGCTATCAACGGCGCCTTCTGCATGTGTGGCCGCCGGGGATGCCGGGGATGTCGCGGCAGATTTTCCATGGCCCGCCAGATAGTCCACCAGGATATCCAGTTCCTTCACCGTCATCTGTTCGGCGAGATCCTGCGGCATTACACCTGGCGGGAAGCCTTCGGCAATCACCTCATCAGGGGCGATAATGCCCTGACGGATTTCTTCGCGAGTGAAACGACCGGCCATCTGTTGCAGAGCGGGGCCGAGATCACCACCGCTGCCTAATATCACATGGCAAGCCTGGCAACTGTATTTGGCAACCACCGCCTCAATCGTGTCGGCGGATTTCTGCACTTCCGGGCTGGCGGGTTCCGCCGCCGCTGCCTCCGTCGGCAGCGGCACCGTCACATCGTACCCATCCTTGGCCTGCATAAAGGCGATGATGGCGTTGATTTCTATTTCCGAAAGTTCGATCGGCGACTTGTCGACGGCCGGCATGGGCGAGATGGTGTCGTTACTTCCCTTCTTGCCATAGTCCTTTACCACGTAGATACCGGGATCGACCAGCGACTCATGCAGATAGGATTCGGCATCGGTGGCCGAACCCTTGTATCGCTCATCCTGCAAATGTTGATTGGCCACCTCCACCATGTTAATCGCCAGAATATCCGGGGCGCGGCCAAGGTCGTTATGACACAAGGCACAGGTTCCCTTGCCTGAAAAAAGGGTCTCGCCCAGGGCAACATACGAGTCCATGGTCAACGCCCCCAGATCCACTTCCTGATCGACAGGAGCTTCACCTTCCACCTGTGGCAGCAGATTGGCGACCAGGGTGAATAACAGTGCCAGCGCCAGACTGAAACCCATGCTTTTTGCCAGCACACCGCGAGGGGCTTTTGTCTCATTGTTCATGCGGCCTCTCCTGCCTTTTTAGTCACGGACAATGGTGGCGCCTGTTTGGTATTACTGAGATTGGCGATCCAGAAGATAAACAGGACAAAGAGCACAAACATGACCGTAACAATCGTCATCATGTTTCCCGCATAACCAATCGTGGGGATAAAATTATCCGGTGAGTTATCTTTCATGACGGTATACACATGCCAGTGGGTACGCACCGAGGAGCGTACATAACCCATCAGCGCCATCAACCAGGTGAAGGCGATAGGCAGTGCAAACAAGGCGTACTGGGAGCGATTACTGACCTGCCCCCAGAAGGATGGCAAAGTCTTGGCCTTGCGATACATGAAGGCATCGATCACGACCCCACTGATAATGACCACTAGGGTGGACACCACCTGCGTAACACTTGCCCCGACCTTGTACACGGTATTAGTGAAGTAACCGTAGTAGACGCCGGCAAAGATGATATTGACGATAGCCACGACATAGATCGCCACCATTAGGGCATTGCCGGCCTTCTCCCACGAGACCGTGGCAACCTTGTCCGAACGCCGATAAAGCTGGAAAGACAGAAAGGTAAAGATAAGCATCAGATTCACGGCGATGTTCTTCGCTGGCATGATGCCCAGCGGGCCCAGCAAGTGGTGATGACTACCACCCAGGGCAGCAATTTCACCCGAGGTGAGAATCAAGGTATGCGGCGTCACCCAGATCAGAAAACAGATGACCAAGACCACGGCAATATATTTGATCATGCCCTGGTAACGTTTTGAGCCTTCGGTGCGCGACATGCCAGACCACAAATAGTAGTTACCCGCCATGAGGATGGTGCCGATCAACACCGCCTGGACGATAAACAACCAGGCCAGAATACCGCCCATGGCAGTAATGCCCATCTGCTGCGAATAGGCGTAGATCTCGGCCATCAGCCAATAACCGGCAAAGGGCAGGGGCAGGAAGGCGAGAATCGCGATGAAGTTAGAGGTATAGCCCATCCAGTCATAATGGGCGCGATCCTCGGCGGTTCGGGCGGCCAAACATTTGTAGGCGGCATAGGCTCCCACCACCGCGCCACCAAAGGCAATATTGGCAATAAATCGGTGCAGATTAATGGGGTTCCACAACGGCCCCTTCATGACCTCCCAGATATTGCCGATGACCGCGCCGACTTCATTGACCCCCGAAGGCGCCATCATGAAGGTGGCCCAGGAGTTGGCCATCACCATCAGGGTGGCACCGACGCCATTCAATAACAGGCCCAGGGAAAGGTGCACCCACTTGGCATTGCCATAGCGCATTGCATCCCAGCCGTAGTAATAAACGTAAAGCAAAATGCTTTCCATAAAAAACAGCATGGCGTAGACCAGCATCTGTGCGCCGAAGGCCTGCATCAGATAGGCCATTAAATCGGGATAGAGCAGGAATAACGCCAATGCCAGGGTGCCGCCAAACAGGGCCGTGATGGAATAGGCGGTAATGCTGATCTTCATGAACTCGTGGGCCATGTCGTCATAGCGCGCATCACCGGTGGAGCGGCCCAGCAGTTCAATCACCAGCACAAAAAGCGGTACCGCCAGCACCAGAGCACCGAAAAACAAATGCATTTGCGCGATGATCCAAACAATGGAGCGGCTACTGACGCCGACATCGGGATAATCTTCGCGGCCAGGTCGGGGAGCCGGCCTCAGCTGCAATTCCTGCGCAGAATCGGCACCTTCTGCGGTGGCTACTTCCTCTGCGGCAACCTCACTCGCCACGGCCCCGGGTAACCAGTGGCCCGGCACCATGTCTCCCGACCATAAAAAACCCAGTACGGCGACCAGCAACAGGGACAGCAGTACCGGTGGCGAGAAATTTTTTGTTTCCTTCATACCCCTATCTCCACAATCTTGAATCGGCTGTTGAATACAGCGTCTGGACGTAGAGGCTCTGCATGTTGAACCCCTTGCATTTTTTGCACGTTGAAGCAACGTTTTTATCATCATGCGTTACTGTGACGGTGTTAAATCAATATTCAGAGGCAAGCCCTGCATATTCATGACCAAGTGATCCAATCCATAGAAAAAGATCAGCACAGCGGCGAAGGCGACTAACCAGATTTGTAGATTCTTTCCCATTTTCTTCTCTTGATCTTTACCCGTGAAATAATCCATTCGCCATGACATGGCGAACACGAATCCTGCCTTGTAAGCTCAATCAATCACGATCAACCGTGCTGTATTTCAACACCGCCGGAATAGATCAGCAGCCACCAGAAAAACACCAGCATCAGGATCAGGATGGTCCAGAACAGTTTGGGCCCCCAGGTGGAGCCCTCTTGAGACCCTGAGGTCTGGGTCTTGTCGTCTTGTTTCTCCGATACAGTCATGTCATCTCCACTCGTCGTCGCTACTGAAACCCGCCGTATTGCCGGAAAAGTCCGCTGGTCGATATTTTCGGCGGATCCATCCATCACAGTTGATCCATCTGCCCTAGCCCTAGCCATAGCAACATCCAGGCCAGCCGTCGCAAAGCGGCTAAAAATGCAGGGGTGGCGCGGCTTTGCCGTTCATTGCCCCGCTCAACAGGCCCGGGCCCGTGAGCCTGAAACCGGCCAAAAAATGAATACAATGTTCATTGATGAGGGATAATCGGAACAAAATGATGCATTGGGTATGGCAAGTGATATATTGAACGAATCATTCACTATTGGTTCGGTATACCCCGCAAATGAAACGTTACGTACAACGCCAGAACCGATGTATCTGCCGCACGGGTGCACAAACCGGCCGAAGGCCCATACAAGACGGGAATGGGCTCAGGTTTTCAGGGCTATTCAGAACTTGGTACGGCTTCTGCTATCCACAAGCTGACGCGATGAAGAACAGCGCCCTGAAACCGGAACACATGCAATTTTATCTTCATGGGATATCGACGTGACCAGCATTCAAAAACCAACAAATTCAAAACAAGATATGGCAGACAAACAAGACGTAGTGCAGGCCCTCTGCAGGCTGCTCAACAAGGGTGATGAACTGGATCGTTGCTGCGCCTGCCGCTCCCTCGGCGTGTTGGGGAGCAGTGACGCCCTACAAGAACTGGTCGAGCATCTGCGTGATGACGACATCGATGTGTGTATCGATGCCGCCGAATCCCTGGGACTGCTGGGTGATCCGGCCGCCGTGGCGCCCTTGATCGAATCCCTGCACAATGACCCCGATGGTGAAATCAGGGTCTCCGTCGTCGAGGCGCTGGGACGCCTGGGCGGAGAACAGGCCATTGCAGCACTGTTGTCACTGCTGACGTCCGTGCCAGAAGATACCGACTGGGACGATGACGATGCCTGGGACTGCAACTGGGACGTCCAACGCAAGGCCGTGCAGGCATTGGGTTACCAGCGTGTCACCGAGGCCGTCGCCCCCCTCACTGCGCTGCTGGACGAAGAAGACGCCCAGGTCGACGAAACCGACACCCTGCTGGCCCTGGCGCGGATTGGTAATGCCGGTGAAGAAGTCGTCATTCAGCGCCTGCAGAACGGTGCGACACGTGAACGCCGGCGTGCGGCCCATGCCTTGGGCCAACCCTGCTCCCCCAGCGGCGCCCGTGCCCTGGGCCGCGCCTTGCAAGACCCGGAGCCGGAAGTCCGCGCCGTCGCCGCCGAAGCGCTCGCCAATAACGGCCAGGGCCGCTACCTGGGCGCCCTGCTCCTGCTGTTACGTGATCCCGCCGACGAAGTGCGTGAAATCGCCCTGAAAATGGCCGGCAAGCTCAGTTCACAGGCCAATGCCGAACTCGATGTGCAACAGCTGTTACCCCTGTTGGGCGATCCCAGCGCCAGGGTGCGCACCGCTGCGCTGCACGTCTTGCAGGGACACTTACCTGACCCGCTGGATAGCGAAACCCAGGCCCGCATGACCAGCTTGCTGAGCGATGCCGAACCCATGGTTGCTGCCGCCGCCATCCCACACGCGCCCCGTCTGGAAAACCCGGACGTCGACACTATCCTGCTCGCTCTGCTGGCCGATGAACAACGGGATCCCGCCGTTCGACAGCAGGCCGCACTGGCCCTGGGCAAACGCCCACAAATCTCAGAGGAGGTGCTCACGGCCCTGGACAATGCGATCAATGATCATGAACCCGTGGTGCGCTGGTCGGCATTACAGGCCCTGATGGCCTGCCATAAAAAACAGTCCGCTACGGCCTCGCTCGATGCTGCTCTTGATACAACTCTCGATACAGAGAAGCGGACTGAAGCGGAAGACGAACCCGTCGCCCCGCTGATCCGCATCCTCGCCGCACTGCATGGCGAAGCGGGCATGGCCATAGCGACATCTGCCGACACCGCCAGCGAGGACGATCCGGCCCCCGCATCAGCGAACGCGACGTCCATCGACGCTTCTGACGCTCATGAAGAAAGCGATGCATCAAACAGCAACGAGGCCGCACCGGCATCGACCCTCGACGCCATCATGCTAGCCAATGTGGAATACGAGCAACTCGACGAAAAGAAAAAAACCATCACCGCGGATGTACTGCCCGAGCTGCCTGCCGAGGACACCGAAGCCTTCCAGGATTTCTATGACATCCTCGCCCGGCAACGGCATAACAAGAAAAAGTTCTACCGTGGCAAAAATATCGATATCGAGGCCGATATACGCCTGCTCAGCGCCCGCGTCCTCGGCGAGTGCAGCCAGCCCGAGGTGGTCGAGGTACTGAAAAAGACCATGCTTGAGGACAATCCCGAACTCCAGCAGGAGGCCGTCGACGCCCTGGCACGCCTGGCGCCGGATACCCCCGGACTGACGGAAACACTGGGACCGCTGAACAGCCTTCTGCATATGGGGGCCTCCGAACTGCGGGTCGCCAGCGCACGCGCGCTGGGCGCCCTCGGTAACCTGGCCTGCCTGCCCAATCTGCAGGAAAGCTTGCAGGATGAAAATCCCCTGGTACGCAGCCAGTCGGTCATGGCCATGGCGCAGATACTGGAACGGCACGCCGGTAAACTTTTATGGGAACAGCACGCCGACACCCATACCGCTATCCCCGTCGCCAGCGCACGGGCACAAGAAGAGGCCGAGACCATCGAACAGGCATTGCACGCCATGTCCGAACATCTGGCCGACAGCGATGTAGGCGTCAGCAAGGCCGCCGCCCTGTCCCTGGCAAAACTGAACTCGCTCCTGCCCGACGGCAAGACCCGTGATGACATCATCGGGCGTCTCATTACCGCCGGCTTTGTCGGCGAGGGACGGCAGGCGCGGGAGATGGGTCAGGCACTACGCGCCCTCGACCCCGGCGCCGCCAGCGATACACTGATACAGCACCTGGATACATTACCCTCGAGCATAGAACGACGGTTTGTGCTGGAAATGCTGGAAGAAGTCTTCCGTCCATCACAGGCCGCATAGCGATTCAAGACCTTTAACCCTGACTAACCAACCCTGAAACAAAGCAAAGCTGAAAGGAGCCACACATGAATAAGGCACTCACGGTATTTACCCTATTTGCAGCGGCCAGTCTGCCGTTAACGGCCGCAGCCTACAAGGTCGTGGATGTTGCCAATGGCGGCACCATCACTGGAAAAGTGAATTTTTCGGGCACCGACCCGGCGCCAAAAATCTACGCCATCACCAAAGACACCGATGCCTGCGGCAGCGGTGATCGTGAAATCGATTTTGTCCGCGTCACCAATGGCGCCCTCAATGACACCGTGGTCTATCTGAAAAAGGTTAAATCCGGCAAGGATTTCTCGGCCGACATCAATAACCTCAAGATCGACCAGAAGAAATGCGGCTTCCAGCCCTTCCTCTCGGTGATGAAAAACAAAGACAAGTTCGCGGTGCACAACTCAGACCCGGTGCTGCACAACATCCATACCTACGAACTCATCGGCAAAGCAAGGAAGACCGTTTTCAATATCAGTCAGCCACCGGAACTCACCGTCATCAACAAGACCGTCAAGCTCAAGCGCGGCACCGTCATGAAACTGGAGTGTGATGCCCACGACTTCATGCACGGTTTTGTCTTCGTGGCCAAAAACCCCTACTTTGCCGTCGTTAAAGAGGATGGCAGCTTCGTCATCGACAATGTGCCCCCCGGCAACTACAAGATTGCCGCCTGGCACGGTTTACTGGGCGAGAAAAAGGGCAAGGTCACCGTGGATGCTGGCGGCAAAGCCTCCATCGATTTCACCTTTAAGGGCAAATAATCGCTAGTACTCCGTCAAGGTTGTATTGACGGAGTACTAGAGTCTCTGCATGGATCTTGACGTGGCAGGCTGCATGTTCACGATCCATGCAGGGCTTCCTGACCAGGCTGAAGCCATAACACATTGATATTTCAAGAGGAAAACAAATCTCATGGCAAGCTACCGACTCCCCTTCCTGGGCCGGCGCCAGGCCACCGGTTTTGACTATCTGGCACTGGTCGGCTTCGCCATCAACATGGCCGTAGTCGCAGTGATTGTCGCCCACTGGCTGGTAAACCTAGATTAAGCCCATGAAAACCACCCCTCATTTCACCGTTTTGGCGGGCACAATCTGCCCTCAAAAGCGTTTTTTCACCGCCAAAATGGATCTATGTCAAAGAAAAGCGCGACAAAGCGACGGAAAATAACGCTGATGCCAGTCATGAAAACCACTTGATGACCTTCATCAGAAACCTGTCGCACGGCCGGATTTGACATTAATTCACACAGGGCAAGATGGATGAATACGATGAATGCACAACTGCAAACCCGCTTTAAACCCACCACAGAAGAACAGGGATCACTTCCCGAATACCACCATATTCTACTGGCGGTGGATTCATCGGATCACTCCAACCGCAGTCTGCAGGATGCCGTACAACTGGCCGGCCTGTGGGACGCCGACATCACCGGCGCCCACGTCTATGCCGCCAAACTGCACGATGTGCGCTTCCGCCAAATGGAGGGCGGACTGCCCGAACAGTTCCGCGAAGAAGATGAACTGGAAAGGCAGCGGGATGTGCACGATGACCTCATCACCCGCGGACTGTCCATTATTACCGACTCTTACCTGGATCATTCCGAACGACAATGTCAGGCAGCGAACCTGACCTTCAAACGCTGCAGCCTGGAAGGCAAGAATTACCGGGAGCTGGCGGGTGAAACCAATAATGGCCAATACGACCTGTTGGTTCTAGGCGCACTGGGATTGGGCGCCGTACAAGGCAGCCGCGTGGGTACCGTGTGCCAGCGCGTGGTGCGCCGCAGCACCATCGACACCCTGGTCATCAAGGAACCCGGCCGTTCCATCACTGACGGGCCCATCGTGGTGGCCGTCGATGGCTCCAGCCGGGCCTATGGCGGGCTGCTGACGGCATTGGCGCTGGGCAAACAGTGGCAGGTACCGGTCAAGGTCATCGCCGCCTTCGATCCCTACTATCACTATGTCGCCTTCAATCGCATCGCCGATGTCTTGTCGGAAGAAGCCGGCAAGGTGTTTCGCTTCCAGGAGCAGGAAAAACTCCACGAAGAGATCATCGACTCCGGCCTGGCAAAAATTTATCAGGGCCACCTGGAGATTGCCGAGAGCATCGCCCAAGACCATGGCTTTGAACAGGGCTTTGAAACCAAACTGCTGGATGGCAAACCCCACGACGCCATCGAAAAATACCTCAAAGAAGTAAACCCCTCACTGCTGGTGATCGGCAAACTGGGCATCCATGCCGATGCGGATCTCGACATCGGCGGCAATACCGAAAACCTACTACACAACACCGACTGCGCACTGCTGATCAGCCAACGGGAATTCCAGCCCCGCGTGGAAGTCATTGCCGAATCCACCACCTCCTGGACCACGCAGGCGGAGGATCGTATGGCCAGGGTTCCCGAGTTCGTCCAGGGCATGGCAAAGATGGCTATTTTACGTTATGCCCAGGAACGCGGTCATACGGTCATCACCGAAAACATCGTCGAAGAGGCCACCGCACAGCTATGCCCCGGCCACGCCAAAGAGGCCATGGCGGATATCGTCGCCGCCCACGACGCCGGCGAACTGGCGAGAAAACCCATCGAAGAGCTGGTCATGCGCTGGTCGGACGAAGCCACCGCGCGCCTGTTGAGCATCGACGATTTGCCGCTGCGCGGTAACCTCAGTATGCGGGCGGAAAAGAAGGCCCGTGTCGAAGGCGCCGAGCGAGTGGAGCTAGTGCATATCGCAGCCTTTCTCGATACACCAGAGCAAGAGGAAAAAAACAGCAACCCGCCCCCCGTCGGAGAAACAACGGCGACCGAATCCCAGGCCGGTGAGACACTGAACTGGAATGCCGCCGCCCTCGCCCGCCTGATGCGAGTGCCCGAGGGCTTCATGCGTGACGCCTGCAAGCAAAGGGTCGAAGAGTACGCGCACGAAACAAAGGCGGCTGAAATCAGTCTGGTGGTAGCCGAGGCCGGCCTGCAACGGGCCCGCGAGACGATGATGGCGCAGATGCAGGCCGACCCCGGTAGCGTTCCCGAGGCCATCGCAAACGCCAAACCCGGCACCTGTCCATTTGGCCACAGTGCCGAAGAAAACCCACAGGAAGACAGCACGGCCCATTGGAGCGAGGCCGCACGGCAACGTCTGCAAAAGGTGCCCGAAGGCTTCATGCGGGATCTCACCCGCCAGCGCATCGAGGCCTTTGCAAAACGCAATGAGGTGACGGAAATCACCCCGCAACTGATCGCCGAAAAATACCGCGAATGGGGCGATGGCTCGGAAAAACTGCAACGCCAGCTCCACTGGAGCGACGATGCCCTGCAACGCATCGAGCGCATCCCCGACTTTGTCCGCGGCATGGTGGTGAAGGAAGTGGAACGCTGCGCACTCGAACAGGGCATCGACACGGTCACCTCGGCGTCCCTCAGCAAGGCCATGGGCCGCTGGGAGGACATGGGCGCATTTCACTCCGAGTCCAACCCTGATCTCTACAAAGGCTGAGACGATGTCCGACAATGACCTTTTTCTGCTCGCCATCAACCTGACCCGGCGTTGCAACCTGGCCTGTGAGCATTGTTATCTCGACGCCAATACCCTGCAAAATGGCAGCCCCGATGAGCTTTCTCGCGCAGAGGTGTGCCGCTTACTCGATGATATTGCCACCCGCAGCAACGAGGTCATGGTCGTGCTCACCGGTGGCGAGCCCTTGATACGCCCTGACCTGGAACTCCTCATCAACCACGGCAGCCGCCTGGGCCTGTCCATGGTGGTGGGCACCAACGGCGTCATGCTCACCGACAAACGGGTGCAATCGCTCAAGCTCGCCGGCGCCCTGGGCATGGGCATCAGTGTCGATTCACTCGATCCTCAACAACACGATCAATTCCGTGGCCGCAGTGGCGCCTGGGAAAAGACCCTGGCCGGCATCGAGGCCTGCCGCCGTCATGACCTGCCTTTTCAGGTGCATTTTTCCGTCACCGAAGCCAATGCCACCGAGGTGCCGGCGATGATCGACTTCGCCCGAGCCAGTGGCGCACGGGTGTTGAATATCTTCTTTCTGATCTGCACCGGGCGTGGCGAATCCATGTCCGACATCAGTCCCATCACCTATGAGCGGGTGCTGAATCAACTGGTGGCGGCGCAGAGCGAAAATCATGAGCTGTTGATCCGTGCCCGTTGCGCTCCTCACTTCAAGCGCATCGCCTATGAACAAGATCCCCAGTCCCCCCTCACCCGGGCCGAGGGCTATGAGGGCGGTGGCTGTCTGGCGGGCATTCATTACTGCCGGGTCACCCCCGAGGGCGATGTCACCGCCTGTCCTTATATTCCCGACAGCGAGGGTAATATCCGCGAAACCCCCTTCTGGCAGACCTGGGAAGAATCAGCAACCTTTGCCGCGTTGCGCGATCCCTCGCTGAAGGACAAGTGTGGCCAGTGTGAGTACCAAAAGCTGTGTGGCGGCTGCCGCGCCCGGCCGCTGGCCATGGGTGGCAGCCTGATGGACACCGACCCCTGGTGCAGCTATCTGCCGCAGGGCGGTAAGGTGATCCAACCCTTAATAGAGACCCCCTCTGCCATCACCTGGTCGCCGGAAGCCGAACAACGCCTGCAACGCATCCCCTCCTTTCTGCGCAAGATGGTGAAAAAACGCACTGAAGCCCATGCGCAGGAACTGGGTGAATCCCAGGTCACCGTGGAACATATGTCCACCCTGGCCGCAAAGCGTTTTGGTGATGCCGGGCCACCGGGTATTCCCGGCCAGGCCAGCGCCGACTCACCCTTCGACGCCGCCAGCAAAGAACTGCCCTGGAGCCAGGAGGCCCGTGAGCGTCTGGCCAGCATGCCGGCCTTTTTGGCCGAAGGCGTACGCGCCGTGGCCGAGGATGTGGCCCGTGCCGAGGGCCGCCTGGAGGTCAATATCAAGTTGCTCGACCGGCTGGAGGCGGAGGATCAACTGGAACGCCAATTCGACTGGTCTGACGAGGCCGAGGCCGCAGTGGAGGAATGTCTCGCCGACAAGGCCCCTCAGGTGCGCCTGTTTGTCGCCCCGGCGCTGGAGGCCGAGGCCGAGCGGGTCACCAAAAAACGTCGTGCAAGCACGGTGGAAGCCGAGGATGTGCGGCAGGCCATGGCCGTTTTCACCGGCGGTGTGGAATGGTCGGACGAGGCTGCCACACGGGTCGCCGGTGCCCCCGATTTTGTCCGTGCCGGCATCAAAAAGGCGGCCGAGTTCAACGCCCGCCGGGAAGGCTTGGAGATCATCGGCTCCAGCGACCTCACACGCTTCCGCAATCGCGCCATGATGCGTGCGGTGCAACGCATGAAGGGCTTTGGCATGACCGAACTCAGCTTCGATGCCTTTGACATCGCCAAAGTAAAGGTACCGCGCCTGAAGGAAAATCCAGAGGCGGTGAAACGCTTCGATACCATCCGCGAATTTGTCGATGCACGCGAACACCCCGGCGAACTATTGGGCCAGGAGCTGCTGGCGGAGATGAAAGAAAAGTTGAAAGGTAATGTTAAATGAATATGCCGGTGGATTGGAGTGAGGTACGAACCCCAACCTACCGGCAGTTTGCCAAAACCTCGATTGTTGGGGTTCGTACCTCGGCTTTGGCGTCCTGCATCGCCCTAGCTCCTGCATCCATGCAGTCGTCACCCCAACCTACAACTAGAAGTAAAACATGACCGACACAGACGTACTCATTATCGGCGGTGGCATCTCCGGACTCGCAACGGCCTGGTGGCTGGCTCAGGCCGGTATCTCTGTACAGGTGTGGGAGGCTGACCAGCGTATTGGCGGCAAGATAAAAAGCCACCAGCAGGACGGCTATCTCACCGAACGCGCCGCTTCGCTATTGATGAATTTTCGCCCGGAAGTCACACAGCTGGTGCACGCGGCAGGACTGGACGACGTGAAGACCCGGCGCACCTCCCAGGCCCAGGCACAGCGTTATCTCCTGCACCATGGCCGGCTCCAGGCCCTGCCGATGCGGATCGGCGGCCTGTTGACCTCGCCCCTGTGGAGTCTGCGCGGCAAGCTGCGCCTGCTGCTGGAGCCCTTCATCCCCGCCGGCGGCCATGATGATGAATCCGTCAGCCAGTTCATCCGCCGCCGACTGGGCGATGAAATGCTGGAAAAGGCCATGGAGCCCTTTGTCGCCGGCACCCTGTCGGCCGACCCGGATCTGGCCAGCGCTGGCGCCACCCTGCCCCGCCTGACCACACTGGAGCGCCGCTTCGGTTCCATCACCGCAGGTGTGCTGGCGCATAAACTGCTGCGCCGCCGCACGGCTTGCAGCACCGATACTTTCTCTTTTCGCGGCGGCATGAGCACACTGGCCAATACCCTGGCCGGCACACCCGGCTTGCAGATCCTCTCCAATCGCCGCGTACAGGAAGTGGCGCCCTGTCGGCATGGCTGGCGAGTCACTGCGGCAACTCCGGACGGAGAACGCAGCCTCAACGCCGCACACGTGGTCATGGCTACACCAGCACCGGCGACGGCAAACCTGCTGGCACCGATGGACAAAATCCTGGCATCGCTATTGGATGAAATCCGCTACGCACCACTGGCGGTATTGCACATGGGGTTGGAGCGAGCAGATATCGACCACCCACTGGATGGCACCGGCTTCCTCACACCGCGACGCGAACAGCAGCCCTTTTCCGGCAACCTGTGGATGAGCAGCCTGTTTGCGGATCGCGCCCCGCAAGACAAGGCCCTGCTCACCACTTACCTCGGCGGCGCCCGTCAACCCGAAGCCGCCGCCTGGAGTGACACCCGTCTGGTCGACGAGAGCCTGCGTGCACTGACGCCACTACTGGGGCTGAAAGGCAGTCCCGTGATGGTACGCATCGACCGCCATGCCCGGGCCCTGCCCCTCTATCATGGCACCCACATGGCACGGGATCGGCGTATCAGCCAACAACTGCACGCCCTGCCCGGCCTGCATATCGAAGCCAATTATCGGGGCGGTGTATCGGTACGTGACCGTATCACCCGTGGCCGCTCATTGGCGCGCCACATCTGCACACAATTGCAGACAAGTACACAGGGCCTGTCAGCGGACAGCCTGATTTCACTGCCTGCAGATCGTTAAGTGCCAAAACCGCCAACCAGGCATTGCAGGCGTTGCGGATCCTGCCGATAGCCTCCACTATTGACGGTAGTCCGGATCTGATACCGGCGTTGATCAAACAACCACTGATGGAGAATCAACACATGGCCACACCGAAACAGGCCAACCTCCCGCAAGCCGCCGCACCCTATCTTTTTTTGCGTGTTACCGGGGCGGTATTATTGATCATGCTGCTGATTTCGGTGTGGGCGAGGTGGTACGGCCAACAGGTCTCCCTGCCGCGTTATTGCGAAAACCCACAGAGCACATTGCAACATCTCGAAAAGGTATTGGTGGAAGAACGTCCCGCTGGCGATGAAGCGCGCCGCCCCTACATTGTTGCCGCCAAGATACTCTTTCTATTGCCGCGTCATCCGGGAGAAGGACAGACGGCCTATCTCAGCCGCATCCGCACCTACATCCAGGATACCTGCCGGTGAATACGACGCTTCAGAGTCGTGATCACCCCCCTGCTCTGAGCGGACGCTTTCTGCTGATCTTTCTGCCTTTGAGCACCCTGTTGATCACCATCGGCGTCAGCCACTACTACGCCGAGATGCGACTGGCGCGGGTCAGCCTGGAAAGCAATGAAATACAAAACGTGGCACTGGCGCAAAAAGGCATTACCAGTGAAATGCGCGCCGTCATCTCCGACCTCACCTTCCTCGCCAAACTCAATGAACTCTGGGATCTCCTGGACAACCCCAACGATGATACCGCACGCCAGAACCTGTCGCAGGAATTCCTCTATTTCAGCGAAAAAAAAGGCATTTACGGCCAGATCCGTTTTTTATCGGCGGATGGTATGGAAATTATCCGCATTAATTATAACGAGGGACAGCCGCACATCGTTGAACAAAGCGAATTACAAAACAAAAGTGATCGTTATTACTTTAAAGAGGCCATGACACAAGATATCGGCGGTGTCTACATGTCACCTTTTGATCTGAATGTTGAAGATGGGCAAATCGAAAACCCCTTTCGGCCGGTCATTCGCTTCGCCACGCCCCTGTTCAATAGTCGGGGAGAAAAAAAAGGTGTGTTGATGTTCAACTTCCGCGGTGAAAGACTGCTGCAGAGTTTTCATCTCGCCGCCCCCAATATCGACGATCATCTCAATCTCATCAATACTAACGGGTACTGGCTCAGCGGCCCCCGCCCGGAAGACGAATGGGGTTATTTCATGGGGCGACAGCGTTCATTCGCTAAAGCCTTCCCCACCGCCTGGCAGCGGATAGTGAACGAAAACAGTGGCAGTTTCACCACCGAAGAGGGTTTGTTCACCTTTTCCACCACCTACCCCATGGTCTCGGTGATGGAGTTTTATGCCAATGCCGGCATCGGCTCAATTTCCTCAATTTTTGACGGCTACCAGGACACCAGCCCCCATTTCTGGAAAACCGTATCACATGTCCCCACCTCGATCCTAAATGCCACTTCGCAAAACTTTTTTCGCCAAAATCTCCTGCTCTATTCACTGGCGGGTCTTTTTTTGCTGGCGGGATCCTTTATCGTTGCCCAGGCGGGCATTCGCAAGCAACTCGAAGAGGCGCAAAGAAGCTTTGAACGCCGCTACCGTGACACCCTGGAAAACATGCAATTGTCGGCCGTCACCCTGAATGCAGAAGGTCTTATTACCTTCTGCAATGATTGCCTTCTGAAATTGACGGGATGGCGCCGCGAAGAAGTGATCGGAAAAAACTGGTTCGATACTTTTGTGACGCCACAGGATCGGCAACAGGCACATATCGCCTTTGCAGAAATCACCACTGGCAATGCCTCACCGCATACCATTGAAAGCCGTATTACGACAAAGTCCGGCGAGACATTACTCTTCTCCTGGGCCTCCACACTCTCCTTCAGCCGTCTTGGAAAAATATCCACCCTGACCAGTATCGGTCAGGACATTACCCAGCAGCATGAGCGCCAGGAACGCTTGCGCAAACTGTCCCAGGCCGTCGAGCAAAGCCGAAATTCGGTCATGATCACCGACATCCGTGGCCATATTGAATATATCAATCCGCGTTTCACCGAACTGACGGGCTATAGCGCCGAAGAAGTGACGGGCAAGACACCGAGACTCTTCAAATCCGGAGAAACCAGTGACACGGATTATGAGCAGCTTTGGAAGACCATCATCCAGGGTAATGAGTGGCGCGGCGTATTCCACAATCGCAAGAAAAACGGTGAGTTTTATTGGGAAGACACGCTGATTTCCCCCATCCGCAATGAGCAGGGTGAAATCACCCATTTTCTCGCCATCAAGGAAGACATCACCGAGCATGTACGGCTGAAAAAAGAGGTGGGAGAACGCAACCAGGAACTGGCCAAAACCCAGACCCTGACAGCCATGGGGCGCATGGCCACCATGATCGCCCATGACCTGCGTAACCCGCTTTCTTCCATCAAGATGACCTTGCAGATATGGGGAAAGCGCGCCGAGGGAGACTGGGGCGAAGAGGCGGCGGAGATGAAACAGATCTCGCTGGATCAGGTGCGCTACATGGAAACCATTCTTGCCGACCTGCTGACCTTTGCGCGCCCCGATGCCCTGAGCCCGGAATGGCTGGATGTGAAAAAGCTGCTCACCAGCGCCATCAATACCACGCAAAAAGAGCTACAGGAGAGCGGTGCCAAAATCACCGAGGACTATCCACCACAACTACCGACACTACATGGCGATGCCACCAAACTACGGCAGGTATTCAGCAACCTGATCACCAACGCCCTGGACGCGACGGATGACGTGAACCACGTCCCGCAAATCCGCATCCATGCCTTGATGGAGGTTAACGATGCCACACCGACAATCCGTATCGATATCTGCGATAACGGTGGCGGTATCGACCCGGGGCTGAACGGCAAGTTGTTCGAGCCATTTTTCACCACCCGCGCCAAGGGCACCGGTCTGGGCCTGCCCATTGTCAAGCGTATCCTCGATCAGCATCATGGCCAGATCAGCCTGCACGCAAACAAGCGTGGCGGCACCTGTGCCAGTGTCACCTTACCGATAGGACCCATTGAGTCATGAACACGGCAATGAAAGATTTGAGATCCATAAAACACACGGAAGACAGGATGCCCATTCGTAAAGGACATATATTGATCGTTGACGACGATGTCGCCAGCTGCAGGACGCTTCAGCTGCACCTGCGCAGCGAAGGCTACGATGTCAACATGGCCCACAGTGTCGATGAAGGATTGGCCGCCGCCCATAAGCGGCGTCCTGACCTGCTGATTCTCGACATCCGCATGCCGGGCAAGTCGGGTTTGGAAGGGCTGCCCGAATTCAAGCAAACCTTCCCCGCCCTCCATATCATCATGATAACCGCATTCCATGATATGGACAGCACGATTCAGGCCATGCAAAACGGCGCCGAGGACTACATCCACAAGCCCATTGATATCGATGAGCTGGACAACACCATCGCGCAAATTCTGGCCCCCGACGCCCAGCCGACGGTGGAAACAGAGCGCAGTGAACCCATCACCGACGGCAACACCATGGTGGGCCGTTCCCGTGCCATGAAAGAGGTCTTCAAAACCATTGGCCTGGTTGCCTCCAGCCCGGTCACGGTATTGATCACCGGCGAATCCGGCACCGGCAAGGAACTGGTGGCCCGGGCCACCCATCGTGCAGGACAGAGAGCCAATGGTGCCTTTGTCGCGATCAATTGTGCGGCACTGGTCGAAAACCTGCTGGAATCAGACATGTTTGGCCATGAAAAGGGGGCCTTTACCGGCGCAGTAAGCCGGCAATCCGGTAAATTTGAACAGGCCAATCACGGTAGCATCTTCCTCGACGAAATTGGCGAGCTTTCCCCCACCATGCAAGCCAAATTATTACGCGTGTTGCAGGAAAAGGAATTTACCCCGATTGGCGCCAAGGCGCCCCAGCGAACCAATGCCCGCGTCATTGCCGCCACCAATGTCGATCTGGCTGAGCGTGTACGCGAAGGACAGTTTCGCGAAGACCTGTATTACCGCTTGCGGGTGGTGACCATTCATCTGCCGCCACTGCGCGAGCGTCGCGAAGATATCGAGGATCTGGTGCAGACCCTGATTTCACGCATCAACCAGCAAATGCATGCCGGCGTCACACAGATCTCCGCCGATGTCATGGCGTGCCTGAAGGAATATGACTGGCCGGGCAACGTTCGCGAATTATCCAACACCCTGGAAAAGGCCATGGCCCTTTGCCCGGGCTCGGTCATTACCCGAAATCTGATTTCAGATATCTGCAGCAGCGATGCCCCCATGGCCAATGGCCCCCATCGCCCACTGGCTGAATTGAGCCTGGAAGAAATTGAGGGTGCGCATGTCAGGCGAGTGCTGGAAGCCACTCACTGGCATAAGGGACACGCCTGCGACACCCTCGGCGTCTCCCGGCCACGCCTGCGACGGATGATCAAACATTTCGGCCTGACACCACCCGACGGGGCCGAAGACGATGACGACAACGGGAATGAAAACGGCGTGCAAGCCGATTAGGCGGATTCGCATCATTCCCTCCACGAGTACGCTGATCGCACTCATTGAAAAAGAAGGCTGAGCATGAAATCACAACTCATTGACCCATTCGGCAGAAAGGTTGAATACCTGCGATTATCCGTTACCGACAAATGCAACATCCGTTGCTTTTATTGTTTGCCAAAGGGATTCAATGACTTTGATTGCACCAGCCAGCACCTCACCCAGGACGAGATAGTCCGTGTCGTGGGCGCCTTTTCCGAATTAGGTGTCCGGCGCATTCGTCTCACCGGCGGTGAACCGTTGGTACGCAAAGACATCTGTCAATTAAGCGCGCGTCTTTCCGGCCTGCCGGGGGTGGAGGACTTGTCGCTCAGCACCAATGCCAGCCTGCTGGCGCAACACGCGACGAAATTAAAAAAGTCTGGCGTGGCACGTATCAATGTCAGTCTTGATACCCTGCGGGCGGATCGCTTTCATGAAATCAACGGCGGTAAGCTGTCTGACACCCTGACGGGTTTAATGGCGGCAAAGGCCGCTGGCTTCGCCCCCATCAAGATCAACATGGTCGCCATGAAAGGCATCAATGATGATGAATTTGAAGACATGGTTGCATTCTGTCTGCAACATGACTTCACCCTGCGTTTCATCGAAACCATGCCGGTCAGCAGCGCCGGTCGCAATGCCAGTGAACACTACCTCCCGTTACAAGAGGTAGAGGACAGACTCAAGCATCGGTTTGATTTGCTTCCCGGTGTCATGCCCGGTGGCGGCCCGGCGCGTTATTTCCAGATCAAGGGCACGAGGCTGCGCATCGGTTTCATCACCCCGATATCGCAACATTTTTGTGAAACCTGCAACCGAGTGCGCCTGACGGCGACGGGTGCCCTTTATCTTTGTCTGGGTCACGAGCACAAAATCGAATTACGCCAACAGCTCAGGGATGGCATCAGCGACGAAATGCTAAAACAATGTCTCATTGACGCACTGGCTCTGAAACCGGAACGCCACTATTTTGAGGAAAACCCCACCCAGGTCGTTCGCTTCATGGCGAAAATCGGTGGATAAACATTGTTCACCCTTGTCATATCCAGGGAGTCTTTGACTAGG
>JALTPW010000757.1 GCA_026999335.1 Chromatiales bacterium | reverse complement strand
TCACCATTACTGCCTTCACCGGCGGTTTCCCCCCGTGTTCTGATAATAACATCACCAGTGTCTAAGGCATTTTCTATGACACCAACAGCGATTTCAGCATCCCCGTTCCCATTTGAAATAAAAGCACCATCATCAGTAGAAATAACAGCATTATCATTGCTGTTAGCTGTGACGATAATATTATAAGGGTCAATCAACCAGGTGCCCGCTTCACCCTGGGGCGATGAAGCATCCGGCGCGCCGACGATCTGAAAACCGATCAGGCCGGAGGTTTCGATAAAACCGCCGTCACCACCATTGATACCGCCTCGCGCAAACAGCTCGCCATAGATGCGTGCCGTGTCCGTGGCAAAGGTGATAAGCCTACCGCCATCACCGTTATCCAGCGCATCGGCTAACACCTGGCTTTCATCCGACAGGTAGATAAATTCGGCATTGGGGATTAAGGGATTATTGCCCTCCTGGTCACCACCAATGAAGATCCGCCCACCGCCATTTACGCCCGATGCATCGACGACAGACTGGTCAAACAATCCCACATTGTCACCCAGCACTTTCACAATTCCGCCCTGGCCATTGGATTCAGAACGGACAGTGGTCAGACTGTTTTCCGTCAACAAGGTTGTGTCTTGGGCATGTAGTTCGATTTCGCCACCGTTACCGCTAGCGGCATCGGCAATCAATTCGCCACTGCTGGTGACGTTTTCGCCGATCAAAACAATGCGGCCAACGTTTTGATCATTGCTGGTTGTCGAGGCATCGATACTGCCGGTATTGATCACGTCGGCACCGCCCCCTAACGTGAAGCTGCCATCTTCGTGCACGACTACGCTGGTGGCTTGATTTAGATCGCCCGTATTCACAGCTTGTGAAAAGACATCCTGGCTGGTGCTGGCCGTGAGTAATACACGGCCACCTTCGACCTGAATCTCACCGCTATTGATCACGGCCGGATCAACGCCGAGTTCTTCTTGCAGAATTTCTTTGCTGACACGCACGCCCAGCAGGCCACCCTGGTCAAAGGTCAATACCGTCTGTTTGCCTGCGGCCAGCGTCACCGCGCCCAGGTTGGCCACGATCAGCCCATCGTTTTCAACCTGCTTGCCTATGAGTGCGACATTGCCGCCCAGCGAGGCGTTTATCATGCCGCTGTTGACCACGACACCTTCGGCGCCTAACACTTCATCAAAAATATAACGGCCGTTCATGAAGTCATTGGGCTGGATATCCAGCCCCGAGGCGATAATGCCTCCGACATTGATGACGGAGGTGGGGGTAAAAAAAACACCGTTGGGATTAACCAGAATGACCTGACCATTGGCGTCGATGCGCCCAGCAATGGTGGAGCCGCTTTGGCTCAGGATACGGTTTAGGGAAATGGAAGATGAATTGGGCTGAATATATTGAACACGCTCATTGACATTGACGTTGTAACTCTGCCAGTCGATGGCCATGTTCTGGCTGGTTTGGTTAATGGTCGTACTGGCACCAGATTGACTGATGCTACCGCTGCCGCCCACTACCGCTCCTCCTGCGGGGCCAGCAATCACCGGCGACAATGTGGTGGCACTGACCAGCAACAAAAAAAACACCCCATGGCCCCACACCATGAAGGCAGGTTTTTTATGCATTTCTTTGTTTACCATTTACCACCAGCTACCACCAGCCTGTCCGGTTTATTGTGGTGTACAGAATATGACCAAGCATTCGAAATATTCGCCGCTGAAATCATACGCCCCGTTGGTCAACACCAGAACCAGCCGATCATTGCTGCTTGTCTCACTGCGCACACTGGCCAGACCGCTATAGTCCGGCATGGCTTCGACATCCTGTGTTCCTGGTGAGCAAGTCTCCATGGTGACGGAAACCGTATACAGGTGCGTACCGGCGATGGGTTCCATCCGGCCAAGATAACCGCAATCACTAAAAATATCGCGTCCGGATCCAGAACTAAAATTCGGTACAGGCACGACTTCGTCTCCCACCGCAATGGTGGGGATGATCGGGCTGACGGCCATCGGCCACCACTTCAGGCTCCGAATCACCATCCCCATATCCACCGGCCCGTTATCTACCGCGTAGTTCAGCGTAAACGTCCCGTTGGCTGCCCCAGTGCCACCCAGGGTGCCGGTCATCTTCGCGCCCTGCGTAATCATGCCGCTCAGGGGGACATCCTTCTGTGTCATTACATCATCTTCGTAGACGGTGACAGTACCGCTGAAGTCATTGCCGTTCACCGTAAACGTGCCGACATAGGTCACATTTTCATCATCACTCAGCATCATCAGCTGCCCGCCGGTTACCATGCCTTGCAGATCCGATATGGCGGCCCGTGGCGTCGTATCGTCATCCAGCATCACCTCCAAAACCCCGTTATTGGTGTAATACCCGGTCGGATCGGCATCGGAGGGGGGCAGTACGCGAACCCCGTCACCACAGCCTTGCAAAATCAGGGCAAGCAGCGCCAGAAGCATCAGCGGAAGATAGGTAAAACGTGTTGTCAGGCAGTGCGGGGTCATGGCGTTGTCCTTGTTAAGTATGCGGCGTCCTTGGCAGAGATGGCGTGAACGCATTCTGAGGCGAAATTTGCATAGAATGCTACCATAAGTCTGGAGGATTTTTCAGCAAATCAGGGATGATTCGGGGTGGATATGTGGCACGGAGAAGCGGGGTTATTCCATAGAAAACCAAGGGGATACGGAGGGTTTTTCAGGGTATGCATTTAAGCGATGACGGGACTTCCATCTCCCGTGCAGTATATTTTTGCATCGGCCTGCTGCCCGGACGGATGTCTTTGCAGAGTGCGTAAGGTGTGCTCCATACACCCTACCAGCCTGAATCATTGTGACCATATTCAGGTTCGTGCATGACGGGTGTGCTCTCAATATGATGTAATGAGGTTTAGTGGCTAAAAACATGCTTATTTCAACAAATTTAGGCATACCCACAATTAACAGGCTCAAATGTGATATACATTGCAAA
>JALTPW010000756.1 GCA_026999335.1 Chromatiales bacterium | reverse complement strand
GCTGGCGCGAATGGGGATCGAGCAGGCCTTTGGTCAGGCGGTTGACGCAGTCGTGATAATGGAAGGGAATAAAAACCATGTTGCGCGGCACGCGTTGGGTCAGCTGGGCCAGCACCACCGCATCGCCACGGCGCGATACCACGCGCACGTAGCTCATGTGGCCAATGCCCATTTGCTCGGCGGCATCGGGATTGATCTCCATGTACGGTGTGGGACTGAACTTGTTGCAGTTGCCCACCTTGCCGGTCTTGGTGCGGGAGTGGAAATGCTCGACCACGCGACCGCTATTGAGCCACAGCGGGTATTCGTCATCCGGTACTTCGTTGTTTTCGATGTACGGCAGTGGAATCAGTTTGGCCTTGCCATCGGCGTGCTGAAACCCCCCCTTTTCGTATAGACGCGAATCACCCGTGTCCTGCGCCTCGACATCGGCGGCGCGGTAGGGCCACTGAATGCCGCGCTTCTCTTCAATCAATGCGTGATTCATGCCGGAGATGTCCACCAGGCGGCCACGCGAAAGATAGGCCATTTCGTCGAATACGTCTGTGGGCAGGTCTGGAAAATTAACCTTGGCGCCCTGTGGAAAGCGTTTCGCCATCTGATTGAAGATCCACAGGTCGGAGCGCGAATTACCATGCGGCTGAGTCACTTGGCGGACGATATTGACGCGACGCTCGGTGTTGGTGAACACACCTTCCTTTTCCGCCCAGGTGGCGGCGGGGAAATAGATGTGTGCGTATTGGGTGGTCTCCACGTCACGGTAAGAGTCCTGCACGATGAGGCACTCCAGTCTTTCCAATGTCTTGCGAATACGTGCGGTGTTGGCCATGGAGGTCATGGGATTGGTGGCGATCAGCCACAGACCCTTGATTTGTCCGGTCTCGATGGCGGGAAAGATGTCGGTCTCGGTGAGGCCGCGCTGCTTGGGCAGAAATTCGGGGTCGATGCCCCAGAACTTGGCGATTTCCTCGCGTTCGGCGGGATTTTCCAGCGTGCGGTAGCCCGGCAGACCGGAACAGGACGACCACTCGCGGGTGCCCATGGCATTGCACTGACCGGTGATGGACAGCGAAGTACCACCGGGCTTGCCAATATTGCCGGTCATCAGATTGAGGTTATTGATGCCCACCACGCCGTCGGAGCCGTGCGTGGACTGATTGATCCCCATGGTCCAGATGGACATGGCGGCGCCGGCCTTGGCGTACAGGCGGGCGACGTTGCGGATGGTGTCTTCGTCGATACCACAGATCTTCGAGGCGCTGACCGGATCGTAGTCAGCCACCACCTTTTCCACCGCCTCGATGCCGTTGGTGTGCTCGTCAATGTAGTCACGATCCTCCAGGCCTTCGTCGAGAATCACATGCATCAGTGCATTGAGCAGTACCACGTCGGTGCCGGGCGTAATGGCCAGGTGCATGTCGGCATTCTGTGCCAGCATGGTGACGCGTGGATCCACCACAATAAGCGGGAAATTCCGTTTCTCGCGAGCCTCGCGCATGCGCCAGTAGATGACAGGGTGCTGCTCGGGCAGATTGGAACCGAAGGCGATCAGGCAGTCGGTTTTTTCAAAATCCTCGTAACAGCCGGGCGGGCCGTCGGAGCCGAAGGAACGTTTGTAGCCGGATACCGCCGAAGCCATGCACAGGGTGGTATTGCCATCGTAGTTGTTGGTACCGATGACCGCGCGCGACAGTTTTCCCAGGGCATAGAATTCCTCGGTGAGCAACTGACCGGTGGAGACGATGGCGAAAGCGTCACGGCCATATTTTTCCTGGATACGCTTGATCTCGGCGCCGCTCTTGTCCAGCGCTTCGTCCCAACTCGTTTCGCGGTAATCCTCGCTGATACGGTCACGCACCAGCGGTTCTTCGCCACGGCCCTTGGCGTCGAATATCTCATGTTCAAAAATACCCTTGACGCACAGCTTGCCACGGTTTACATCCGCCGAACCGACCCCGCGCGTGGATACCGGCTTGCCCTCATCGTTGACACCCACTTCGATGGAGCAGCCGGTGGAACAGTAACCACAAGTGGTGTACACCCATTTTTCCACGCCTTTACTGGCGATCTTGATGGGATTCTTTTTTCCGCGTCCGAAGAGCATGGCAAACCTCTAATCTTGAATAGTTGCCGTCATGCGGCATGCGTACATCAACCTGTAGGAGCGGGCCATGCCCGCGATTGGTATTTTTACAAAAACAAATCGCGGGCATGGCCCGCTCCTACTAAAAAACCTCAGTTTGACGACAGGCTCAGAAATACCTTGCCGCTTTCCACTTTCACCGGATAGGTGGCGGCACAACCTTCGTCAGGCGCCACGGCCTCGCCGGTGGCCAGCTCGATGTTCCAGCTGTGCAGCGGGCAGGTGACCTTGTCGCCGTGCACAATGCCCTGACTCAGCGGCCCGCCCTCGTGGGGGCAGGAATCGCGCAGGGCAAATATCTTGTCGTCATTAGTACGAAAAATCCCAATGTCGCCCTCGGCGGTCTGTATCACGCGGGCGCCCAGCTTGGGAATGTCTTCGACGCTGCCTACTTCAATCCAGTCACTCATTTTCGTTTACCTTTATAAATTCGTTTTTCACCACGGAGACAGGGAGAGTTGTAGGGTGGGCACCGCCCACCCATCCGTCATTCCGGATCCACCCTGTCTCTGGTAGCAAAAAATTGTTTTTGAACCCGGTCGATCAACCCATCTGCTTCAGCGGTTCGAATGCCTTGCGGAGATCGGCCTTCCCGGCATGTTCGGCCCAGGGGTCGATCTGCGCATATTTCTGCGATTCGGCGAAGCGCTCGACCAGAGCCTTGCGGTTCTCGTCACTCTCTATCACGTTCTGCTGGATGTGACTGAGGCCGACGCGTTCCACCCAGGGTGCCGTGCGCTCCAGGTAGTGGCCCTCTTCGCGGTAGAGCTGGGTGAAGGCGGCGCAGTATTCCATCACCTCTTGTTCCGTGTCCACCTTGCCGAGCAGGTCGGTGACACG
>JALTPW010000755.1 GCA_026999335.1 Chromatiales bacterium | reverse complement strand
AACCTGCTACAGCTCACGCTGGATGAATATACCGCCAAGCCGCCGAAACATATCGGGGATATTAACTATTTCAACATGAGTATCATTTTGCACAGTATTCTGACGGGTGACGAAGAGACATTGAATAAAAGCCTGGCGCTGCAACTGGAATTCCACCAAAAATCGGTGATTCCATCAGAGGATTTATGGGGTAGTGACCAAGCCTATATCTGTGATGAGGCGGTGGCTTTGGCCAATCTGGCCATCCGGCATGGCCTGAATGTCATGGTCGAGCATGATCTGCTGCCTGAAGGATTACTTGTTCAGCCGATGGGCTTTAACGGGACCGGGCTCGAATAACATGCTGCCGCTTCGCCGCTTTCGCATCCATCTTGCCGGTATGCCACTGAGATAAACCCCCGGATTCAGGATGATGTCATTCAAGCTGGGCTGCTTGTGGCACTCGATTCTGAGGGCCTGTAATGAAGATGAAGGCTCTATTATGCCGGGGGGGCATGAGAAATTCCTGATGCTGTTTCTCGGGATAATCCCCTAATTTATTGCATTTTCTAAAGTTTTTGTGTGGTGTTCCTGCGTCGTCAGGGGGGCGGCGGGAATGCGCCATAGGGATGTGCTAAAATTCCCCATAATTTCAGATTTACGGTGATCAGTTCCAGTAATGACCTTCAGTAATACTCTCAGTAGTACCTTGAGCAACAACATGGCCTCGCAAAGGCTGAGCCGGCAATGAGCGGCGCGGTAAAGGGCGGGGTGCGCAAACTCTATATCAAGACCTTCGGTTGTCAGATGAACGAGTATGACTCCACCAAGATGGCGGATTTGCTCGATGACAGCCATGGTCTGCATTTGGTGCCGACCCCCGAAGAGGCCGATGTGCTGTTGCTCAATACCTGCTCGATCCGTGAAAAGGCGCAGGAAAAGGTCTTCTCGCAGCTGGGCCGTTGGCGCGAACTCAAGCAGCAGCGCCCGGATATCGTGATCGGCGTCGGTGGCTGCGTGGCAAGCCAGGAGGGCGAGGCGATCCGCCACCGTGCCCCCTATGTCGATCTGGTGTTCGGTCCGCAGACCTTTCACCGTCTGCCCAAGATGCTCGAAGCCCTGGCGGCGGAGGGCAGGCCACATATCGATGTCTCTTTCCCCGAAATCGAAAAATTCGATGCCCTGCCAGCACCGCGTGCCGAAGGTCCCACCGCCTTTGTCTCCATTATGGAAGGTTGCAGCAAATACTGCACTTTCTGTGTGGTGCCCTATACGCGCGGCGAAGAGGTCAGCCGGCCGTTTGATGACGTGTTAGCCGAGGTCGCCCAACTGGCGGCGCAGGGTGTGCGCGAGGTCAACCTGTTGGGGCAGAACGTCAACGCCTACGGTGGTCTGATGGATGACGGCGATTTTGAAGGTGAAAATGCCGATCTGGCCCTGCTGATCCACTATGTGGCCGCCATCGACGGCATCGACCGCATCCGCTATACCACCTCACATCCGGTCGAATTCAGCGACGCGCTGATCCAGGCCTACGCCGAGGTGCCGGCGCTGGTCAGCCATCTGCACCTGCCGGTGCAGAGTGGCTCCGACCGCACCCTGCTACACATGAAGCGCGGCCATACGGCGCTGGAATACAAGGCCAAGATTCGCGCCTTGCGTAAGGTACGACCGGATATCAGTCTGTCATCGGATTTCATCATCGGTTTTCCCGGTGAGACCGAGGCCGATTTTCAGGACACCATGAAGCTCATCGAATCCGTGGGCTTCGACCACTCCTTCAGCTTTATCTACAGTGCCCGCCCCGGCACCCCGGCCGCGGATCTACAGGATGACGTGCCGCTGTCGATAAAGAAACAACGTTTGGCCACTCTGCAGCGGCGCATTGGCGAGATGGCCGCAGCCATCAGCGAAGGCATGGTGGGCACGCTACAGCGTGTCCTTGTCGAGGGCCCATCGCGCAAGCAACCTGAACAGCTGCGTGGCCGCACGGAAAATAACCGCGTGGTGAATTTCAGCGGCCCGCCACGACTGATCGGTGAATTTGTCGATGTGCGCATCAGCGCGGCCCTGCCCAACTCACTGCGTGGCGACGTGGTGCAGGTCGATGACACAGCCGGCGACGTGGCCGACTGCGCCTGATTTCCCATTTTTATCCCGCAGCAACTAACCTCCACGGTACTCAACGCCTTGAACGATCAACCCGATTCCAGCAATTTCATCCTCGAACCCGCCGACAACCAGCGATTGGCCAATCTGTGCGGGCCCTTCAACGAAAATCTGCGCCAGATCGAAGTCCGGCTGGGAGTGGAGATCAACAACCGCGGCAACAGCTTCAGTGTCATCGGCGATCCCCATTCCGTGCGTGCGGCGGGTGAGGTTTTGCAGGGACTGTACCGGGAGGCCGAGCACGAAAACCTTTCGGCCAATCGTGTCCATCTGTTTTTGCAGGAGGCACGTGTCGAGGCGTTGCTGGAAGGCGAGGCAAAGGATGACGGCAACGACGTGGTGATTCGCACCAAACGCGGTGATGTGCGTGGGCGCGGTTTCAACCAGCGCCGCTACCTGCGTAATGTGGTGGGTCACGATATTAACTTCGGCATCGGTCCCGCCGGCACCGGCAAGACCTATCTGGCCGTTGCCTGTGCCGTGGAGGCACTGGAAAGGCAGACCGTGAACCGTCTGGTTCTAGTTAGACCTGCGGTCGAAGCCGGTGAGCGGCTAGGCTTTCTTCCCGGTGATCTGGCGCAAAAGGTTGATCCCTACCTGCGTCCGCTCTACGACGCCCTCTACGAGATGTTCGGTTTTGAACGTGTCGACAAGCTTATCGAGCGTAACCTCATCGAAGTGGCGCCGCTGGCCTACATGCGTGGCCGTAGCCTGAATGAATCCTTCATTATTCTCGACGAGGCGCAGAACACCACCGTCGAGCAGATGAAAATGTTTCTCACCCGCATCGGTTTCGGTTCCACGGCCGTGATCACCGGTGATGTCACGCAGTCGGATCTGCCCTCAC
>JALTPW010000754.1 GCA_026999335.1 Chromatiales bacterium | reverse complement strand
TGCGAGTAAAAAACTCCTGCGCGAATACAGGCTGGTCACGGTGTGCGAAGAGGCCACCACCTGCCCGAAGCCGGGTGAATGCTTCAGCCACGGCACTGCCACCTTCATGGCCATGGGCGAGATCTGTGCCCGTTGCTGCCCCTTCTGTGACGTCACCCACGGTCGCCCGGAACCGCTGAGATCAGAGGGTCAGGCTTGAGCCGATCCTCGCGATCCTCACTCCTTCAGACCTAATCCTTCGCAGACCTACCCCACTTTCTCCACATACCAATTATTCGGCCATCACCCCGCAAGTCACAATTGGACATCTGTCGTAGATATCTGTCGGTATGGGTTAGTTTGCATTAGCCCCCAATTACCTGATTTACAGGCATTTATATCATGATCAAATCATGACTTACGACAAATGATGTACTTACACCTTCCCCATTTACTGCTAGCCTGGAAGCTAGAAGAGAAATAGAGTTGAGTCGTGTGGAATAGATACCGCCAAAACCATGAACAGCACACCTGAACTGCATGAGCGCCTGACCGCGGAGCAGGTGCGCATTCATTTCACCCAACTGCCGGCAATCATCATCGCGCCCTCACTCGGCGGACTATTCAGTGCATGGGTATTGTGGGGGGCCGTCGAAAACCGATTTCTGGTCATCGGCATGTCAGTGATTTTGTTGGTTTCGGCATTACGTGTACTACTTTATCGCTGGTACTTTTCCTCCCCCGTAGCCCGGCAGTTCGACAGAAAATGGAAGATCTTTGCGATCATTGGCGCCTCCGTCTCCGGTACCATCTGGGGCAGTGCGGCTATTTTCCTGTACCCACCCCTGCTGCCTGAATACCTGCTGTATCTGGTGGTACTGCTGGCCCTTGTGCCGGTGGCGCCGGTCGCTGCACTGGCCGTCTATATGCCAACATTCTATGCCTACTACCTGCCCTGTATCATTCCTTTCATCATCACGCTGGCCATGGAAGACGGCCGCCCGGCACAGATGACGGCGCTGCTGTTGGTGATGATGTCCGGGGCAACGATCAACTTTGCCCGGGAGTACGCCAAGACCCTGACGGAAACTTTGCAACTACGCTTGCAACTCTCTGACAAGAAGGAGGCGCTGGAACACGGCGCACGCGTCAAGACCCATTTTCTGGCCGCAGCCAGTCATGACCTTCGTCAACCCGTGCATGCCATGGGGCTGTTCCTCGAATCCTTGCGTCAACGACTCACCGACAGGGAAAATCTGGCGCTGCTGAATTACCTGGAAGGTGCCTTTCAGGGATTACGTGGCATGCTGAATGAGATGCTGGACATCTCCCGCCTCGATGCAGAAGTCGTAAAAGTTCATGTGCACAGCTTCGCCGCCCGGGATCTGCTGGAAAAACTGGCGCAGGAATATGCGCCACTGGCGACTCAGAAGGGGCTACGGTTTCGCTGCGTGATTCGGGATACCCTGGTCTTCAGTGATCCCTCACAGCTGGAACGCATCTTGCGTAACCTGCTGGACAATGCCCTGAAGTACACCAACCAGGGCGGCATCCTCCTGGCCTATCGTCAGCGTGGAGAGCACGTCTTGCTCCAAGTCTACGACACCGGCCGGGGAATCCCGCAACAACGGTTGGATGAGATCTTTTTGGAATTCACCCAGATCGGCAATCCCGAACGGGATGCCAGCCAAGGACTTGGACTTGGGCTGGCCATCGTGGAGCGTCTGACAGGCCTGTTGGGGCATGAGATCAGCGTACGATCCCGTGTCGGCCACGGATCCGTTTTCAGCCTGCGGCTGGAAACCGGTCTGGCGTCTGCGGCAACGGCCATGCCGCCAATGAACGAAACCGCCACGGCCCTCCGGCCCCGGGTTCGTTCACTACTGATCATCGATGACAACGCCGCCATCCGTGCCGGCATGGCGGCCCTGCTTGAGCAGTGGGGCTGCACGGTCATCGCTGTGGATTCAGCGGAAGCGGCCCTTGCTCGCCTGCGCGAACTCCCCACGTTGCCCGAGGTGATGATCGTTGACTATCGACTGGGCGGCGGGAAAACAGCACTGGAGGCCATCGATTGGCTGCATGGAAACCTGGGCTCCGCCGTACCGGCCATTATCGTCACCGGAGACACGGCCCCGGCGCGCATTCGTGAGGCCCACGACTCAGGCTTTCTGCTCCTGCATAAACCCGTGGAGTCGGAGCGGTTAAAGGTGTGCATTAATTCGCTGGCAGAATCTGTGTCTGCGGAACGAGAGATTTCAAGTACCCGCAGTCGAGGGTAAATGCAGCAGGCCGAGCCGGCGTGCCCTCACCACCGCCTCCGTTCGGTTTCCCACTTGCAGCCCATGCAGGATATCGGAGACATGCGCCCGCACCGTCGCTTCCGCAATACCCAGTGCATAGGCAATGCGCTTATTGGCATAACCCTCGGCCAGCAGAAACAACACCTCTGCCTGACGTGCCGTCAGCAGATCACCACGTGGCAGTGGCGTCACCGACCTGTGCCCCAGTGTTGCCGACGGCACATAGGTCTCCCCCTGTAGAACCAGTTGCAGAGCACTGTTGATGACCTCGGTACTGGCTGATTTGGGAATATAACCCCGGGCACCTGCGCTCAGGGCGGTGGCGATCACATCCGGGTCTTCATTGGCGGAGACCACCACCACCGGCGTCGACGGCAACAGCTGACAAATGGCCATCAGGCCTCGTAGACCGCCGCCATCGGGCAGACGCCAGTCATACAACACCAGATCCATCATCACGCTTCCGTCAAGAATGTCCAGGGCTTCGGCAATGGTAGCCGCCTCGTGAACATGGAGATCCTCTGCCAGTTCCCACAAGGTTCGGCACAGAGCCTTACGGAACAGTGGGTGGTCATCAATGAGTAGCAGTTCCATTTCGCTTCCCCAACTCCTGCTGATTTCCCCGCCATTTGAGCGGGTAAACCCCCATTGGTCAAGCATTAACTGTTTAGAGGGCGTCTCCCCAACTGTTTAGAGGGCGTCTCCCCGGCGCTG
>JALTPW010000753.1 GCA_026999335.1 Chromatiales bacterium | reverse complement strand
GCGGAGTGTTGTGCCTGAGTCAAAAATACGCTTCACCACAGAGGATGCAGAGATTCACTGAGGAATTGGATGGCCGTCTTGTGCGCACAGCGCACACTACTGCTGCCCGTAGCGTGCGCCGTGCGCACGAAAACGCCCTCTGACGTTCATTCCATTACTGTATGCTCTGTGTCCTCTGTACCTCCGTGGTGAATCGTGACAAAACATAAAGGAAAAAAACCATGAATCTGTTATTTCTCTGCACCGGCAACGCTTGCCGTTCACAGATGGCTGAGGGCTGGGGACGCCGGCTCGGTGGCGACTGGCTGCAGGTGCAGTCGGCGGGTATCGAGGCCCACGGCAAGAATCCGCGTGCCATCGCCGTGATGGCGGAGGCGGACGTGGATATCAGCGGCCAGGAATCCACCCGGGTCACGGACGGGATGCTGGCGGCGGCGGATGTGCTGGTGACGGTGTGTGGCCATGCCGATGAGCACTGTCCGGTGCTGCCGGCGGGGATTCGCAAAATCCACTGGCCGCTGGAAGACCCTGCCCGGGCGACGGGCACAGAGGAGGAAGTCATGGCGGTGTTTCGCGCCAGCCGTGACGATATCCGCCGGCGCGTGGCGGCGCTGATCGATGAACTTCAGCAGGAAGCGCAAGCGTAAGAGACAAAAACGGTGGCATGGGCCTTTAAATAGAGACAGGCAAAGTATAAATAATGCCAGAGTTGTTATCCGCAAACGGCCCACGCCGTCAGCAAGCCATTAGGCCTGTCGGCTTTTCTGATAGTGTCACCACCACTTTGTAATGGATATAGGCGATGACAGGTGCTGAAATAAAATAAACAGTGATGATAGCAATCGGAGCCATGGCAGCCGATACGGTTTAAATGCTCAGGAAGACGACTACGGTGCCAGCCACAGCCAGCACGCTGCGGTAATGAATTTATTGTTGTTTAGTTTATTAAATGGCAATATGGTTTCGACAACTGCTTTAAGTTCGTCCGAAGTTGTTACGCAGATGTGTTTATGGATTACTGTTCTTGTTTATTTAACGCGGTTTCGCTTTATTTATCTGAACGGAAGACATGGAAAGGAGAACACCTTTATGAAATTTCTATCGACTGGCTTTTCGCTGTTGTTTTCATTAACCAGCGTTTCGGTTTTCGCAAACAACTATACTTTATCCATCGAAAATGGTGGCACTGTAGACTCTACTTTGGAAGTGGGCAATATCGTAGATATTGCTCTGGATAGCCCGGACATTAATCAGATGATTTGGGGCAATGTTCAAATAGAGTACGATCCAACGGTGTTGGAGGCGCAATACGTGGATGAAACAGCCATATTTTATGGATTTTTCACCTACTGGACGCATGTGCCCGCCAATGGCGCTGTCTGTGGTGGAGGTATGCCGTATTATTATACGACTGGCGGTGGCAGTGATCGCGCCAATGCTTATGCCGCGAGATATGGTGAAGGTAGTGGTCCTAGTGCTTATATTGACCATGCCAACGGCACTATTCGTTTTTACCATGCTAATTACTTATATACGGGGTACTATGAGCCGCTAAGACTGGGGTTTAAAGTGCTTAAGACGGGAACAACCACTATTACTGTTCGAAGTGAAACAGAAACCACATATGACTGGTGCAATTTTGATACCGTTACGCCAACCAATTTTACATTTGGTCAGCCGTAATAGTCAGGGTATAAACAAGACTCGACGGTTGGGTTGTTTGAAAAGCGCCTCAACTGCCGAGTCTTGATGTTTGACCTACAGTAAAGGAGCGTGCACGAAATAACTCCCCGACCTTACATCTCGGTTTTATCGCCTGAGTTGCCCTACCTCCTGCATCCATGCAGTCGTCCTCTTCAGTCCGTCTTCACCTAAAGCAAGGATGCAATTTGTATGAGTTATCAGTGTTGTCCTGCTAACAACACATCGTCATGCCGGGCTTGACCCGGCATGACGTAGAGAGGTTGTCCAAATTCATGTCTCAAATACCCTCAATCAGGCTGCTTTCCCCGCAAACCGAGCGTTTGAAATATGGCAATAGTCCGTTAAGGGGACAGCAGTGATTAAGTTATTTGATTTCCATTCATTAGGATATTTAGCAGCGCGCCAGTCACTTTTCCATAACGACCGCCCAAGACTCACGACGTCCGCCGCAGTGCCAAAGGGGGGCGGCGCCATGCTGGCGGCGGCGGGGCTGTTCATGGCGCCGCCTCACTGAACCAGTGGCGTTCGTTGGTATGTTGTACGGCATGGTTCCAGTGCGCCTCGCTGACGTGGTAGAAATCATTGATGCGCTCCGGCCCGGGTTGCCGGGTGGCTTGGGCAATTTCCTGAAAACCGGGAAAGTGATAAAAATCGGGGCCGATGTGCCACATCAAGGTGACGAAGTGGGCCTGGCTGACAGGATCTTTGAAGCCGTGTCTGAGCGCCTGCTTGCGACCGTTCTTGACCATTTCATGGCGGATTTCAGGGTCGAAGGCTGCATGAAACCCGGGCAGGTGTTGGGCCATGACGTCATTGCTGTACCAGTCGACAAACCCTGACTCTTGTGCAATTTTCAGGGTCATTTGTTCCGGATCGATGTTTAACATGTGACTTTTTCTCTTTTGCTTTCAGGTGCCAAGGATTATGTGGATTCGGCTACCGGCATTAACGACTTGTGCCCGACACCGTCGCTGCCGGCCCAATAGAGCCATGTGTGTTGTTCCGGGTCTTCAAGCAGGTAGTATTTCACGGGGCCGAACACGATTCGGGCTTGTTGCGGGGTACAGTTGGGTAGATATTCGCTCATGACCCGTGGGTCGTAATAACGAAAGTACAGGGCCTGGTTGTCGGGGCCGCTAACACGCAGAAAACGCCGAAAATGTGTGTGCACGGCGTTAAAATCCAGCGCGTCGGGGATGACCGCAAAGATGCCGGAGTGGCTGTCTTTGCTGCTGAGCAACCACTCGGTGATGGGGGTGTATTGTTCAAGTTTGATGAGGTAGGGGGCCATGG
>JALTPW010000752.1 GCA_026999335.1 Chromatiales bacterium | reverse complement strand
CCTTTAATGCGTTACACCACACTAACTGCACTTGCCCGGAAGGATACGCAGAAAGGCCTGCCGTCACCAGTGCCGCAGACAAAATCCAGCTGTTGTAGAATCTCCCCTTCCAGCCCAACACGGTCAATCACCCCATGCTCACGATCCAAGGCATCCCCGCATTCAACGACAACTACATCTGGTGTATCGGCACCGACACCGGCCCCGACGTGGCCCTGGTCGATCCCGGCGATGCCAAACCGGTGATCACCGCCCTGCACGCCCAGGGGCTGACGCCGCGCGCCATCCTCATCACCCACCACCACCCCGATCACACCGGCGGCATCGACCAACTGGTGGCCCATTACGGCCTGCCCGTGTTCGGCCCCGGGCACGAAGACATCCCCCACCGCAGCCATCCCCTCGGCGAGGGCGATACGGTGGAACTGCCACAACTCCACCTGCAGGTGATGGATGTACCCGGTCACACCCGTGGCCACATCGCCTTCTATCGTGCCGCCGACAGCCTTGGCCCCGCCATGCTGTTCTGCGGCGACACCCTGTTCACCGGCGGCTGTGGCCGTCTGTTCGAGGGTACACCGGCACAGATGCAGGACGCCCTGCAACGCATCCGCGCCCTGCCGGACGATACCCTGGTCTACTGCGCCCACGAATACACCGAGGCCAACCTGGGCTTTGCGCACATCGCCGAGCCACACAACACCGCTATCAGCCAGCGGCAGAAGGACGTACACGCCGCCCGGCAGCAGGGTCTGCCCACGGTGCCCGCGCCACTGGGACTGGAAAAGGCCACCAACCCCTTCCTGCGCTGGGACACCCCGGAACTGGTACGCAATGCCGAGGCCTTCGCCGGCCGCCCGCTGATAACGCCCACGGAGATTTTTAGCGCTGTACGGCAGTGGAAAGACACGCTCGACTAAAAAGACACCATGAAACAGCATTCAACCCGACAGAAATCACTGGCAAAACATACGCCATTATGAAGCGACAATAAAGAATGCAAGGCATTCGCTATGCCCTCTGCGCCTTGACGAGATAGGACAATCCTCAAGCAAAGCCGAAAATACCGCACAAACGACAGATCTTTAGTGTTAACCCCGTCTGTACGATATAGAATAAAGCACCCTTGAAATCACCCGTCGAGCCGTCCCCATGCACTCCGCTCCCGTCGCTGGTCCCATACAATGAACCACCTCAATCACATACCCACCCTGTCGACACCGTGGCGGCAATTTGCCGTGCTGATCATCATCACCCTGAGCAGTTCAGTCGCCCTGGCGATCCCTGAAAAATACCCCTTCAAGAGTATCGATCACAGCACCCACCCCGTGGCCGAC
This sequence comes from Chromatiales bacterium, assembly GCA_026999335.1. GTDB lineage: Bacteria > Pseudomonadota > Gammaproteobacteria > SZUA-152 > SZUA-152 > DRQN01. The sequence continues at coordinate 1,664 of JALTPW010000752.1, read as the reverse complement.
TCCAACCGGGATCTGTTGCGACACATCGAACAGTGGGAAAGGGTTCGCAATCAGGAATACAGCTGGGAGCCCAGTTACCCGCAGTCCAGCGTCTCCGATGCCGCCATCGACGCCCTGCCCCCGAGCGACCTCTGGGATCGCCTGCGTGACAATTTTCACCTGCAGGATCACAACCACCCGGGAATCCGTTCCTACCTCGATTGGTACGCCCGCAACCAAGCCTATCTGGATCGCGTCGCCGAGCGTGCCCGCCCGTTCCTGTATGACATCGTACAAGAGGTCGAGCGCCGCGGCATGCCGGGCGAGATCGCCCTGCTGCCAGTGGTGGAGAGCGCTTTTCAGCCCTTCGCGTACTCCGCCGGGCGCGCCGCCGGCATCTGGCAATTCATCCCCGCCACCGGCCGCCACTATGGTCTGAAACAAAACTGGTGGTATGACGGCCGCCGCGATGTACGCGCCGCCACCCGCGCCGCGCTGGACTACCTGCAACATCTCAATACCCTGTTCGACGGTGACTGGCTACTGGCTCTGGCGGCCTACAATTCCGGCGAGGGGCGCGTACAGCGCGCCATCCGCGCCAACCGCAAAAAGGGCAAGGCCACGGACTTCTGGTCCCTTGATCTGCCCAAAGAGACACGCGGCTATGTGCCCAAACTATTGGCCATCAGCACCCTCATCGAGGCCCCCGGGCACTACGGTGTACGCCTGATCTCCATCCCCGACCGGCCTCAGCTGGCCGAGATCGATATCGGCTCGCAGATCGACCTGGCCCTGGCCGCCGAACTGGCTGGCCTCAGTATCGAGGAAATCTACCGCCTGAATCCGGCCTATAACCGCTGGGCCACGGCCCCCGATGGCCCGCACCGCTTGCTGCTGCCCATCGATAAGGCCGAGGCATTTCGCCACAGCCTCGCCGAACTGGGTACACGGGATCGTGTCCGCTGGGAGCGCCACCGTATCAAGCCGGGGGAAAATCTTGGCGGCATCGCACGCCGCTACCAGACCAGCGTCGCCCTGCTGCAAGAAGTCAACCAGATTCGTGGCCAATGGATTCGCGCCGGCGATACGCTGATGATTCCCATCGCCACCAAAAATCTCAGTCACTACCTCAGCGAAGACCGCCGCAAACAGGCCATTCAAGACACCCAGCGGCGGGGCAACAAAATCCACCACACCGTGCGCAGTGGCGATACCTGGTGGGATCTGTCGCGCAAACATGGTGTCACCACCAATAAACTGGCACGCTGGAATGGCATGTCACCACGCGACCCCTTGTTTCCCGGTCAGCAACTGGTCATCTGGTCTCGTGGCAATAACTTGCTAAAGACCAACTTCACGGCCGCGCTCGACGGTGCACGCCACCAAAAAATCCACTACCGCGTGCGCAAGGGTGATTCATTGGCGCGCATCGCCAAGCGTTTCAGCGTCACCATCGCCAAACTGCGGCGCTGGAATGCCCTGCAGAAAGGCAAATACCTGCAACCCGGCCAGCGCCTGACCCTGTACGTCGATATCACCCGCCAGTCATAGCCGGAAGATAACGCCCGCATGCCCGTATAACCAGTAGCGCGGATAAATCCAACCGTCTGAAGACAGTGGCTTTAACCTTTGATCGAGACAAATAAAAACCCCCTCGGCCCGTAGCAAGGAGGTTTGTGTGAATC
>JALTPW010000751.1 GCA_026999335.1 Chromatiales bacterium | reverse complement strand
ACCTGCTGCCCTGGGTGAAATATAAAGTATAGGAAGATAGGAAGAATAAACGCCCTTTTCACTCAGGTTCCAGCAGTCGCTGACTGCTGTTGAATCGCCCGACAACCACTACGAGAAACGCTGACGATGATTGCGGATTACCTGGAGGCCAGCCTCGAAGAGACCATCACCCACGTCCACCACGCTGCGGTGCGTGCCGCACACGAAGCGGCGTTTTATCACGCCAGCGCACCGGCCGCCCTACTGCCACGGGTGCCCGGTGATGAACAATTCCTCATCGACGAAGAATTTCCACCGCAGGCCGATGACACATCAGCCCGCCGGCGCAGCAGAAGATAACGGACTGGAGACAGCCGCCACCGTCGTTTGCCTGTCACCCCAACCGGCGGTTTTCGACACCCTCCTGCAAGAGATGCAAGCAGGCATTGGCAGGCTGGAAATCAACGATATGCTGCGCAAGGCCATCCATGGCATGCACGATGGCGCCGGCTTGAATCGCGCCCTGTTCGCCATGCTGAGTGCCGACCGCAACTATCTTCAGGCCCGTTTCCTGATCGGCACCGACAGCGACCCCTATTTCAACCGCTTTCGTATCCGTCTCGACCAACCGCACCTGTTCAAACGCCTGATGGAAAAGCCGCAGAGCATCCGCATCCATGACGGCAACCGCGAAAAATTCTGGGGACTGGTGCCCAATGCCGTCAAGACGCTCATCAAGACCAACAGCTTTTGCGCCCAGTCCGTACACATCAACGGCAAACCCGTGGGCCTGTTCTATGCCGACCGGTACAGCCAGGACTGCGACCTCGATGGGACAACCTATCAGCGCTTCCGCCAGCTGTGCCAGCTTGCGGTCAAGGGTATGGCGGCAAAAGCGCGTCAGCGGGCATAACCCGACAAATGCCCCAGGATGAAAACCCTGGTGGGCACCCACCAACACCCCCTGGTAAAGCCGGTGAGTCAGGCTGAGTATTTTCCAATCCATAAATGAGTCTGAAGATAGGGTGAGAGCGTGTTCTGTCAGCCGGTTTTCAGGATCCGTCCATGAATGGTTTTGAAGAGTGTCTGGCGGGCCTTTTGGAGCTGATCCCCCGCCTGGTTGTCGCTGATCTGGTAAGCGAGTTTGTCGAGTATTTCAAAGCTAAGGCCGGGTTTCAAATAGTCTTTGGCATTGGGCAGTGATTTGAGCTTGTCATAGGGCGTCGTCATATTCTCGTAGCGGTAGACTTTGCGCTGTTTTCCCTTGGCATCGGTGCAGGTTTCCGGGAAAAAGCAGGGGTGGTGGAAGTTGAGGTGCGGGTTTAAATACTACTGATTGAAGTCATTGATCAGCGGTGCCCAGCGTTGCGGGATATGACTGTAGCCATAGCATTTTCTCACCACCGCCCCGTTTTTGCTTTCCGCCAGTGCGTTGTCGTTGCTGTGCCGGGAGCGCGACTTGGTGAACTCGATGCGCAGCTTCTCCAGCAATTCGGCGACGCGCTTGTTAATGTATTCCGAGCCGTTGTCTGAGTGGAAACCGAGTACCGTGAAGGGGAAGGTTTCCAGCAACTGTTCCAGCGCCGGAATGAGGTAGCGCTCGGAGATTTTTTCAACGCTACACACGACTTCGAACTGGGTGACCTCATCGACGGCATTGATGTGGTAAACGCCTTTGTGTTTGTCCAAATCCCCTTGGTGTACCGTGTCAATGCGGATATAGCCAGGGCGGCCTTCGGGCCGGGGCTTGCGGCGCTCGCCGATCTTTGAGGGCTTGGGTTGCGTTTTTTCGAAGTGCCGTCGTTGCCGAGTGTAGGGGGTGGACTTTCTCAGGTTATATAGGTGGCTCACGGAGATCGACGCCAGCGCGGTTATTCCGACTGGCCAAAGACCTCACAGGCCCGTTCACAGAGCTTCTTGACCGCTGGATCACAGGGAGTGGCGTGGCCAACAGATGGATATCTCTTTGGTGTACTTTCGTTTGAAACCGGCCACCGTGCGCTGGCGACGTTTGAGGTGGCCCGTCTTGCGGTACTGGGCAATCAGCCGGGTCAGCTGCTGGCGGGAATAGCCACTGATCTTCATCAGGTAGCGAATCACCACCCCCTTTATCCGGGCGGGAGCGTTTCAGATAGCGGAATTTGACCCGTTCACCCTGAATCCAGCGGTAGCAGGCATCCTTGTCGCTGATGACCGAAAAGGCCACTGCCTGGGTGCCTGACAGGAAATCTTCAAGTTGATCAATGGTCTTGAGGTCTTCGAGTTTCATGATGGTTTTCATCCTCACATCATGAACGGAACCCGATCTAGCTTCAGCTCGCTCCAGACTCATTTCATATTAGAAACAGAACCCTCCCTTCAGACTCATTTCATATTGGACAAGGCTGGGGATTGGCTACTTTTTCGCCAACCGGTACAATGGCCGGCCCGTTTTTGGCAGTGTGGCGCGATGTTTTTTCAGGACTCATTCGATGTGATTGTGGTTGGCGGTGGCCACGCCGGTACCGAGGCCGCACTGGCTGCGGCGCGCTCCGGTGCGCGCACCCTGCTGTTGACCCACAATATCGATACCCTGGGACAGATGTCCTGTAACCCCGCCATCGGCGGCATCGGTAAGGGACATTTGGTGAAGGAGGTGGATGCGTTGGGTGGCTTGATGGGCCGTGCCGCCGACCGTGCCGGTATCCAGTTTCGCCGCCTCAATGCGCGCAAAGGGCCGGCGGTGCGCGCCACCCGGGCGCAAGCGGATCGCGACCTATATAAGCAGGCGGTGCGCGCGGTGCTTGAGACCGAAGTTCAGGGATGTACAAGTAGCGCGGGAGGGATGAGCCCGGGGATGGGTGGAGGCAAGACAATGCATAAGCCATTGTTGAGGAAGCCGAGAACGACCCAGTCCAATCTGCATTTGTTTCAGCAGGCGGTCGATGACCTGCTGGTGGAAGGTGATCGCGTCACCGGCGTGGTGACGCAGATGGGTCTGAAGTTTCTGGCGCCGACGGTGGTACTGACCGTCGGCACTTTCCTCGGTGGAC
>JALTPW010000750.1 GCA_026999335.1 Chromatiales bacterium | reverse complement strand
AACCCATCAAGTGAGCTATGCCGATGTTGTCAACGCAATAGAAAAAAACAGCGCTAACCGTGGGGTTGGATTTATAGAGCACAACGGCGCGCAATGGTTGATGCGAGTACCCGGCCAGGCCAGCACGCTGGATGACCTGGGTAATATTGTCATCCAGCAACACCAGGGCATTCCTGTCCGCATCAAAGATGTGGCAAAGGTCAGCCTCGGCAAGGAATTACGTTCCGGGGCCGCCACCCAGAATGGCCGTGAAGTCGTCATGAGCACGGTTTTTATGCTGATTGGCGAAAACAGCCGTACCGTTGCCAATGATGTCGCCATCAAGCTGGAAGAAATCAAAAGCAGCCTGCCCGACGGGATCACCGTCACGGCAGTCTACAACCGAACCAGTCTGGTGAATAAAACCCTGGAGACGGTGCAAAAAAACCTGCTTGAAGGTGCACTGTTGGTCATCGTTGTTCTATTTCTGTTTTTAGGCAATATTCGTGCGGCAATTTTAACCGCCGCGGTGATTCCGATTGCCATGTTAATGACCATCACCGGCATGGTGCAGACCAAAACCAGCGCCAATCTTATGAGCCTTGGCGCACTGGACTTTGGTCTGATCGTCGATGGCGCGGTGATTATTGTTGAAAACTGCATGCGCCGATTAAGTCAATCCTATCGAAAAGATGGCCTGCCACTCAAGGAGCGTTTGACCATCGTCTTCGAGGCAACCCGCGAGGTAATTCGCCCTGCACTGTTTGGTGTATTTATTATTACGGCTGTCTATATTCCAATTTTTGCACTTAGTGGTGTGGAAGGGAAAATGTTTCACCCCATGGCGATTACCGTCATTATTGCACTGCTAAGTGCTATGGTTTTATCCATCACCTTCATCCCAGCTGGTGTTGCACTACTCTTTAAAAAACCCGTAAAAGAGAAGAAAAAAATCGTCTTTCAGGCTGCTTATTTACTCTACAAGCCGACTTTGTCACTTGCCCTAAAACTTAGATGGGTTGTTGTTACGCTTGCCGTTGCCTTGGTGGCCTATTCCTTATTATTAATACCCAAACTTGGTTCAGAATTCGTCCCGGAGCTTGATGAAGGTGATATCGCCATGCATGCGTTACGCATACCCGGCACATCACTCAGCGAAGCCATCCATCTACAAAAAATTCTGGAAGAAGAAATTAAAAAGTTGCCGGAAGTTGAACGAGTATTTGCCAAGATCGGTACTGCCGAAATAGCCACCGACGCGGTGCCGCCCAGTGTGGCAGACAACTTTATTATCCTTAAACCTCGTGATGAATGGCCCGACCCCGACAAGCCAAAAGCACAGTTCATCGCTGAACTAGAAGCCTTGGTGACCCCGATTCCCGGTAATCGTTATGAGTTTTTGCAACCTATCCAGATGCGCTTTAATGAACTGATTTCGGGAGTGCGTTCTGAAGTTGCCGTCAAGGTATTTGGCGATGATTTTGACCAGCTTATTGAGCTTGGCCAGCAGATAGAAACCCTCATTGGGAGTATTCCTGGCGCAGCCGACGTGGCCGTAGAGCAAACAACGGGATTACCGGTGATGACCATCGAACCCCGACGTGAAGCCATGGCACGCTATGGCCTAAGCATTGTCCAGCTACAGGATTTACTGGCAACCGCGCTGGGGGGGACTGTCGCCAACCAACTGTACGAGGGCGACCGCCGTTCCGATATCGTGGTGCGACTCGCCGAGCATCTGCGCACGGATGTCGATGCCTTGTCCGATCTGCCCGTCATGCTGCCCAAGGGTTTGTATGTACCCTTGAAAGAGGTGGCTACTCTCCAATTAGTCATGGGCTATAACCAGATCTATAGAGAAAATGGCAAGCGACGTGTGGTGGTTTCCGCCAATGTTCGGGGACGGGATCTGGGCTCCTTTGTGCAGGATATTCAGCAGGCAGTCAAACAAAACATCGATATACCAGCGGGCTATTGGGTAGAGTACGGCGGCACTTATCAAAAACTTCAATCCGCAGCCCAACGTCTGTCCATTGTGGTACCGCTAACGCTGGCACTGGTTATTGCACTGCTGATCATGGCGCTCGGCTCCATCAAGGATGCCGCCATTATCTTTTCCGGGGTTCCATTGGCATTGACGGGCGGAATCATGGCGTTGTTATTGCGGGACATTCCCTTCTCAATTTCAGCCGCAGTCGGTTTTATTGCGCTATCGGGTATTGCCGTACTGAATGGCCTGGTCATGGTCTCTTTTATCCGTGACCTGCGTATCCACGGTCAGGCGCTGAATGAGGCCATCATTGAAGGTGCCTTGACACGTCTGCGTCCTGTTCTCATGACCGCACTGGTTGCCGCGTTAGGTTTTGTGCCGATGGCGCTGAATACCGGTATCGGTTCAGAAGTGCAACGCCCTCTCGCCACGGTTGTCATTGGTGGGATTATTTCATCGACCTTATTGACCCTGGTGGTGCTGCCTGCACTGTATCGATTGGTGCACGGTCGCAGCGCTATCACGCAGAACCAATAAGAAATATCACTGCTGTCCCGTTAACGGATTATTGCCGTATTTCAAACGCCCGGTTTGCGAGCAGAGCAGCCTGATTGAGGGTGTTTGAGATATGAATTTGGACAACCTCTCTATTGCCATGCCGGGCTTGACCCGGCATCCAGTGGTTTCAATGACTTCCTGGATGCCGGGTCAAGCCCGGCATGACGATGTGTGGTTAGTGGGACAGCACTGAAGAAATATAGAAACGAGCATGCACGGACAATATGACCTGACTGGCTCAGACACACGGATCTATTCCCGTGTCTCCCATTCAGAAAAAAAGCAACCGCTTGATATCCTGAGAGCGACCAGTATCGTGGCTTATCCAGACATCATGGTGGGCGACGCCCTACGGCTGAACCGGCAAAGTCAAGGCGATGAATTCAGGCTGGACATTGCCCACCATATGTCGCGATGAGTGGTGTCCACCCGGCAACTGCGCAAATGCACGCGACTGGGTGTAAATGGCAATCAGACGGCGGACTGCTGAAA
>JALTPW010000749.1 GCA_026999335.1 Chromatiales bacterium | reverse complement strand
GCGACTAATTTTTCACCTTCGACAAATTCAATAAATTCGCCTTCCATATCAATAAATACTTTTGGTGGTAACTCCATGCCTGCATTTTCTGGAACCATTTTCAACAGCTTGGTCAGTATCTCGTTATTCATTCTTACTGTATACCTCTGATGTGAAACTTTTAGGCCTTCTAACGACCAGGCTGTGTGAACGAAGTGCAGTATAGTGAATATCCGAACGAGAACTTGATATTCATTGAGCCCTTTCTCCAACCTCACCCTGTTTGGGTAAACTGGAAGGCGACAAAACCAACAATGGAATAACACTCAATGGTTTTTTACAATAACATACATCCCTATTATAGAGCGGAATCCACGGCAAGACAGAATGCCTACCGGCAATCATCCAGGGCGGCCCCGGGCAGGGGAAAATTGGACGTCATACATCCACAAAGTAACGAATACTGGCTGAGTATTGGCAATGACTGCTTTCGAGAGAAGATAGAGCGATTGTCCGGGCGCAGTGTTTGCCAACAAAGATGTCCCTATTGATTGCTTGTACTTGTGTTAGCCTTTTTGCTCATATAGTTTAACTTTTAACACTTGGCTTAATAGGCCAAAATGTTTATCAAGCGAGTAAACCTTGCAGCTATTTTGCCTTGCATTCTGAGCAATCATCAGATCGGGAATACCCACTCCGTTAGCACCATTCTTTAAGCACTTCACTTGAAACTCTATAATCTCGTCCCAGCTAATAGCCAGTGGAGCTCTGTTTATCTCATGAAGCAACTTAATAACTTTCAATTGTTTTTTTATCTTCAAATAAGGAACTAACTCAGCGAGAATGATGTCGTTGGTAACAATGATATTTTCATCTATCAAATAATCTAAACCTTTAGAGTTGTCACCTGCTCTGAAATAATCAATCCATATTGATGTATCAACCAGCACATCCATTAATGGCGGTCTCTAAGTTCGTTTAGATCAATGTCTAAATCAATTTTACCTCGATACTTTTTAAGGCCGGATATTTTTGATTTTCTTACTAATTCTTCCAAGGCCTTTATAATAACAGCCGTCTTTGTGTTGGTATGTGTCACCTTCATCGCTTCATTGAGCAAATTTTCGGGTAAATCCAGGGTTGTTCTCATATTTGCCTCCAAATTTTATGCATACGATGCTATATCAATATGCATAAACCGTCAAGAAGGCTAAGCAGGGTGTAGGGAAATTAGAAGGAAAGGGGTCAGATTCATTGTATAACTAATATTGATACAATGAATCGACTCTTGGTTTCAATTAGTAACGTAATGAACCTGAGCCCTTGGCCGCTGCACCCGCTTACGGTTGACCCCGTGCCCTTTACCTTTCAGGAACACCACCATCCGCCGGCTGCCGTAGAAGGGACGACGAGTATACTCTTCATCGATCAGTCGACACAGCAAGAGATCTGTTTCATCCACAGCGGTCGGCTGACGTTGTGCGTAGAGCGTTGAACGCACCACCTCGGTCAACTCACATTGGCGCACCACGGAAATTTCATGTTCCCGCTCAATCCATGACAGGCACTTTATGGCGGGCTGATCCCGGACTTTTTTCAACCAATTCAGCTCCATCTTCAGCTTGCCAATCTCGCTAAATAACTTCTCCGGCTGTTGGTGTTCGGCGGCAGGCTTGGGGCCTCGTTTACCCTCAAACAGATGCTTCGCCTGTTCCTGAATTGCCCTCTTCCACTGACCCACCTGCACGGGATGAACTCCATACACCTGACCGGTCTCATTGATCGTCTTCACGCCTTTGAGAGCCTCAAGACCCACCTTCGCCTTGAACTCCGCGCTGTGTACCTTGCGTGTCTTCTTCTCACTCATTCCCTGTCCCTCAGATTATCAGGTACAGCTTGAACTACTGTCCGAAATCTGGGATCCACTTTAGAAATATTATATCTACTGACAGTATGCTGTCAGTAGTGTTCGCTTATGATTAGCACTCAATCCTAAAAATATAAGGTTAAGTTATGTCAGATGACAATGCTATGAGTTTACAATTATTAAATGGAATTTCTGGTTTTTCTGGAATGGAGCTTGGAATATTCAAACTTAAGAATGGTGTATTAGAGTCTGATATGTTAGAGGCCGCTAAGATTGCTGATCAAGAATTTTTATCTAAAGAAGACGGCTTTTTGGGACATGCAGTTTTAAAAGGTAAAGGTGGCCTATATGTTGATTTGGCCTTTGCTAGCACACAAGAAAAAGCGGAAGAAATATGTGGCAAATGGATGAGCAATGAGTTTACATTGAAATATCTTGGGTTTATTGATCCTGAATCCGCAAATATGTCTTTCTGGTCAAGAATCAAATAAAGGCCTAACAAAGCAAAATACACTCGGATAGATTAAAGCGCCCTTAAAACAAATTTATAGTGAGATTTCATCAATGAAAAAACGAATCGACATAAACCGACTAGAACCAAATGCTTGCAAAGCAATGTTTGGCTTGGAAAAATATCTAGGTGGTACGGAGTTAAAAGCAACCCTTAAAGAACTAATAAAAATTCGAGCCTCCCAAATAAATGGTTGTGCTTACTGTATTCAGATGCACACAGAAGAAGCGTTGAAGCAGGGAGAAACTGAACAAAGGATTTTCGCCCTTTCTGCATGGAAGGAATCTCCGCTATTCAGCGAGACAGAAAGGGCTGTTTTAGCTCTTACAGAAGAAATTACACTTATTTCTGCAAATGGCCTAAGCTCAGAAATCTATGATGTCGTATTGTCAGTACTCGGAGAGAAAACTTTAGCTCAAGCCATAATGCAAATTGTTACTATCAATGCATGGAATCGAATGGCTGTTGCTACACATATGATTCATGAATAATAGAAAATCTCCATGGTGTAACAAATTGCTGCACTCGAAAAATTAATGGCTTCGTTTCGCGTTGTTATCGAGCCATAATAGGGTTTACGAGATAGGATGAATTTATGGTAAAGCAGATGGGCGTAAATAGGCATGACAAATAACGTGTCAAATAGTCATGAGCAAGGCGTTA
>JALTPW010000748.1 GCA_026999335.1 Chromatiales bacterium | reverse complement strand
AGTTTACCTCTTGAATTTAGTGATTTAGCTGCGTTCTCTAAAATTTTGAAATTCATTTCATCTGTTTCCATCAGTGGAAATGCCCCTTCACATAACATTATCACTAGATCGAATTCTTGGGCGAAATTCAGATTTCTTGCATCCCCCAGTTGGAAGCTTATTTCCTGACCTTGCTCTTTCGCTTTTTCTTTGGCTCGCTCCAATAAGGATTCAGATAGGTCTATACCTGTAACTGAGTATCCTCTCTTAACCAATTCAATGGAATGCCTTCCCGTTCCACAACCGATATCCAGTATCTTGATATTTTTAAGGTGGTTTATTTCCTCTTCAATAAAATCACACTCACCTATAGTTCCTTGGGTGAAGGCTTCTTCTTCATATTTGTTGGCGTAGTTTTCAAATAACTCTTCGTACCACTGCTTCATAATGATTCACCCTTAGTTTTCCAAAACCCTTTCCATGAAATTTATTTGATCTTTATAAAAAAGAAAAAACCAACCGCGCGCAGTAAAGCGCCGACCGAAGGCTTATCCATTACTTAATATGCCGAGAGCGCAAGCTTGTGAAGCTATAAATCACGGGGATATTGCTTAAAGAAGCAGTATTGGGCTTTGACCCGAATGGCACTAAGTTAAGGGGGAATGACGTTATATTTCAGTTAGTTAGAATGGCGTTCGATTAGGCAAGTACAGTGCGCTTCTATCGTTTTTTCATTCATATGTATATATTCTATAGGCAGACTGATAGTGAATTAGCTAAAAGCTCTCTGGTAACCATTTGATTACACAGGTTTATTCCTTAACTTAGTGCCATTCGGCTTTGACCCCTTAAATCCTTGTGGGGAGCCGTCAGGCTTTGACCCCTTAAATTATGCTGTGCTTGGCCGTAGAGTTTCAAGTAGCCGACATACAAGCTTGCAATCAGCCGATACGAAAGGTTACGATTAGCCGCTATGGCCAATCCCGAAATCTACCCCCGCTTGGTAGAGCCACGCATCAATGAGGCGCTGGCCGATACCCCTGTTGTCTTGATCCATGGGCCGCGCCAGTGCGGTAAGACAACCCTGGCGCGAATGATGGGTGAGGTGAGGGGCTATACATACTTCAGCTTCGATGATGATGTGATGCTCGCTGCCGCTCAGGCAGACCCTGTGGGCTTTGTAGGGGATCTGCCGGAGCGGACTATTCTCGATGAGGTGCAGCGGGCTCCCGAACTATTCACTGCTCTCAAAGCTGCTGTGGATCGTGACCGTACACCAGGTCGGTTTCTGCTCACCGGTTCCGCCAACGTGTTGTTGGTACCGAAACTTGCTGATTCGCTGGCTGGTCGAATGGAGATCCTGCGGCTGCATCCGTTGGCTCAGGTGGAGCTGACGGGGAAGCCGTCCGCTTTTCTGGATATGCTATTCGGGGCGGGATTTAAAATTGGCACATGGCAACGCCTGCGGGAGGAACTGCCCAAGCGGATCGTCGCCGGCGGCTATCCAGCGGCGCTTGCGCGTGGTGCCTCGCGGCGGCGGGCGGTATGGTATCGTGATTACATCGAAACACTGGTGCAACGTGACGTGCGGGATCTGGCACGCATCCGTTTGTTGGATGCACTGCCGCGTCTTCTGATGTTGGCTGCCGGACAAACCGCCCGGCTGCTTAACGTGACCGATCTGGCGGCGCCTTTCCAGCTAAGCCGACCGACAATCCGCGATTACGTTACTCTACTAACGCGTGTGTTCCTGCTGGATGAGTTGCCGTCCTGGCATAGCAACCGCTTGCGCCGCCTGATCAAGACACCGAAGCTGCATCTGGGCGATACTGGTCTTGCCTGTGCCTTGCTTGGGGTGGATGCAGCGGTGTTGCAAGTAGATCGTGAACTACTGGGTCAGTTACTGGAGACCTTCGTTTTTCAGGAATTGCGCCGTCAGGCAAGCTGGCAGGAAGGCCTTGTCACATTTTATCACTTCCGTGACAAGGATGGTGCGGAGGTGGATATCGTGCTCGAAATGAGTGGCCAGCGTGTGGCGGGTATTGAGGTCAAGGCTGCGGCTACGGTAAAGGCCTCTGACTTCCGTGGACTGCGTAAACTCAAGCAGGCGGTAGGCAAACGATTTGCAGGGGGTGTAGTGCTGTATGACGGTGAGACTATGGCCTCCTTTGGTGATGATCTATACGCAGTACCGATCCGATGCCTGTGGGAGAAATAATGTGTCGCTATAGCGGAAAAAAGAAGCCTTCTCCCGCGTCGTAATCCCGGTTTTGATGTCGTGTGTTCAGTATCGGCACCTTGACGATGATTCGCTTGTACTCGCCTTCTTGATTCACACCTGACGCGCCATATGGACTCGCCTTCTTCCTCAACGCTCACGATAACGGTCTTCAGCCAATGCCGCTTGAAGAGCGGTTTGGAGCCGGCCCCTGCAGGCAGACTCCGGAGGGTCGGCTCCTCCATCACTTCAGCAGCTTCTCATGCTGCTCGGTTAGCTCCTTGCCAACTGAATCCGCATTGCTGCGGCACACACATCTCTCCTGACACAGGGGGTTCTTAACTTAGTGCCATTCTGGTCTGTCCTCTATTATTCGATTTATTTTTTAAAGGGCCTTGAGCGGCGCTACATTCACCGAGTGCTACAACGCGCTAGGCGACATAGCGATAGAGTTCCGCATGAGTTCTCGACAGAAGTTGTTTGCGCTCATCATCATCATCCCGGTAAATCGCTGCCTGTGCCTGTCACGTGGATCAATGGAGTCAAGTTTTGTACCCCTATATGCAAGGTCAAGCAACGCCTCTTTTTCCTTGGGCATAGCACGGCACCGAAGCCGAGAGGCAGGCTAAGAAAGGAGGTTAATGAGTAATTAATTCGAGTCTGACCGTATGCCGTCATCGGCGATTAATCTAACGGGTTAAAGTCCCCAGGGAGGAGTTGTTCGTACACCTTCATAGCACCGGGAAGCAGCGTTTGAGCAATCAAGGGTTGTAAGTTTCCTCCTATGGGCAAAACTACAGACCGTAACGCAAGTGAACCTGTATGTAGC
>JALTPW010000747.1 GCA_026999335.1 Chromatiales bacterium | reverse complement strand
CCGGAGCCGTGTCTGTGCGTCCGATTCCCAGGGGTCGACTCTCACAGAATCGCGATGAAGCTTGTTCGGGGTGGATTCGCTAAAACTTACCGGACTCGCGGTACGTCTTCCCTGTCTGTCGGGTAGCGTGCCGTTAAACTCAAAGACAGACTAAGCATGTAGATCCGAGGGCGGAGGATTTACGGACGCGGGTTCGATTCCCGCCGCCTCCACCATTTCAACATCTAAAGCTGCCCTAGGGCGGCTTTTTTTGTGCCTAAAAACAAGTATTTAGCCCGACACCACTACCTAGGCAACACTAATACATCCTATAAAATCCAGCTTTTTTAGCTGTACCGTTAGTAGTACCATGGCAGCATCACCAAAAGCGGTACTACTAAAATGGCCAGAACCACCAAACCACTAACCAATACCGAGGTTAAGCAAGCAAAGTCCCAAGAGAAGGTTTACAGCCTTTTCGATGGTGGAGGGCTACAACTGAGAATTAAGCCGAACGGCTCTAAGTTGTGGTTGCTAGATTACAAAAGGCCATACACTAAGAAACGCACCAGCCTGAGCTTTGGCTCATATCCTGACACCTCCCTTGCCGACGCACGGAAAAAGCGCATGGAGGCTAGAGAGCTACTAGCTAAGGACATTGACCCGCAGGAATACCGGGATGAGCAAAGCCGCATCAGTGAGAAAGCACACAACAACACGCTGGAGCATATAGCCGCCCAATGGCTAGAAGTGAAAAGGGCCAATATTTCAGCTGACCACGCGACGGATACATGGCGATCCCTTGAGCTGCACATCTTCCCCAGTCTGGGCAAAGTGCCCATTCATAAGATCACCGCCATCAAAGCCATTGATACGATCAAGCCAATTGCTGCAAAAGGCAGCCTGGAGACAGTCAAGCGGCTTTGCCAGCGTCTAAATGAAATAATGGTGCATGCTGTGAATACCGGCATCACAAATGCCAACCCGCTTGCCGGGATCAGCAAAGCCTTCAAGCACACTGCAAAACAGCACCTGCCCACACTCAAGCCTGAAGAGCTGCCCCATCTACTGCACACCCTGACCACTGCCAGCATCAAATACACCACCCGCTGCCTGATCGAATGGCAGCTTCACACCATGGTAAGACCCAGTGAAGCCGCTGGTACCCGTTGGGATGAAATCGACCTGAAAGCGGCTATCTGGCGTATTCCCGCAGAGCGCATGAAGCGAAAAAAGGAACATATTGTTCCACTGTCCAGCCAATGTTTGGCGCTGCTAGAACTCATGGAGCCAATCAGTGGGCGAAGCCAGTTTTTGTTTCCCTCAGATCGTGACCCCAAAAAACACGCCAACCCACAAACGGCTAACACCGCCCTAAAACGCATGGGATTTTCCAAAAAGCTGGTAGCCCACGGCATGCGGTCGCTGGCCAGTACCATATTAAATGAAGAGGGGTTTGATGCAGATGTGATTGAAGCCGCCCTTGCTCATACCGGCAATAATGAGGTTCGCAATGCCTACAACCGCGCCAACTACCTCGAACGTAGAACGCCAGTAATGAACTGGTGGAGTGACCACATTGAACAGGCCGCCACGGGCAACATGAGCCTAACCGGTAACAAGGGGCTAAAAATCGTTGGCATGAAATAGCCTCCTACCCCACAGCCTGATTTTTCATTTCACGGGCAAGCGCTTTAGCCAGTTCAGCAGTATTTACATTCTGCATAGCCTCATCACGGGGAAGCCCCAGTTTCTGGATGATCTCGGCTTGCCGCGTTGGCTGCACCTCCCCATAACTGTAAAACGTCGTCAGCACGCCTTCATGGCCCAGATTTTGGCTCCACGCCTTAAACTCTTCGGGTGATTGGCAAAGGCTTTCACCCAATGCCGCCAAGGTATTACGGAAGCTATGCGGATTAAAACTGGGCAACTCAGCCAATAAAAAAGCGCCTTTGAATATTTTGCGTATTGCAGAAGCACTATTCCAATGTTCGCGGGATAACCCAACAACTTGAAAATTATTATCGCTGCCCTGGCCCATCTTAGTCTTAGGGAAAAGCGGCTCATCGTTGCCCATCAAACATTCACTCTTCAGGTATTCCACCCATTGAAAAACAATATCGCGCACATCATCACCCACAGGAAAAAAGCAGGTGGTAAAGCTTTTACTGAACTTGGTCATCACCTCCCTCGCATCTTGATAAACCGTACCCGCCTTCAAATCGATATGTTTTAACTTCAGCGAAGCAATAGCGCTATCTCTTGCACCCGTTAACAGAGTGAATGCGATCAATGCCCGGTCACGCTTCTCAATGGCCGTGTCGTTCGGCATCACCGTCAGAACATGCTTTATCTGTTCAACACTGGCTACAGGCCGCTGGCGTTTCGCCTTTGCGGTACGCGCTTCCTTTTCTGAAGACCCTCCAATAGCATGGGTAAGCCAGCCTATTAGTTCAACAAGTTTTTGCTTTTCTTCCATCTTCTTAATAACTCCGGCACCTTTATATTCACCCTACCATCAACATCAATATCTCTTTGCACACTTTTAGACTCTTCAAGCACAGTTTTTAACTGACTAACATTATTTTTCATTTCCAAGAGGTAAAGGTGCTAAGTCAAGCTCCTTAAGAAACGTATTGTGTTTGTTAGTGGCATTAACAATATCATTTTCATAACCAACCAACTCACCATGAACTGCCGATAAATCAATAACAGGTTCTGGTTTGGCGGTGCTGACGTAACGGGAGATATTCAAGTTGTAATCGTTCTTTTCAATCTCTTCCATTGATACGCGGCGGGCGTAGCGCTTATCTTCCTTACGATACTGGTAAATATCGATAATTTTGTCGATGTCTTCAGGCCGCAAGTGATTCTGGCGTTTACCTTTTTCGAAGTGTTCGCTGGCATTGATGAACAGCACATCATCCGGCTTTTTACAGCGTTTCAACACCAGAATACAAACCGGGATGCCGGTCGAAAAAAACAGGTTCGCTGGCAAGCCGATCACGGTGTCGATATGGTGGTCTTTGAGTAGCTTGGTGCGAATACGCGCTTC
>JALTPW010000746.1:677-3035 GCA_026999335.1 Chromatiales bacterium | reverse complement strand
GGATGCCTTCGCCACCGTGGACAACTCGGTGCAAAAAATGAATCGTCTGCTTGCTCAGTTGCGTAAGGGGCGTATGGCCAGTCAGTCGCAGAAGTCGGTGGATCTGGCCCGGATGCTGGAAGAGGTGATCGCAGCCCATGCCGGACAGTCTCCTGTCCCGCATCTTTCATTGTGTGATGAGAGCCTGGTCGTGATTGCCGATAGCGACCGCCTGACGGCGGTGATCGGGCATCTGGTGCAAAATGCGCAGGATGCGACAGACGATGATGACGGAATTCAGGTACGATTGTGGCGCGAGGGGGAAACGGCCGTGATAGAAATCGAGGATGACGGCTGCGGGATGGACGCATCTTTTATTCGTGAGCGCCTGTTTCGTCCCTTTGATACCACCAAGGGCAATGCCGGCATGGGTATCGGTGTCTATGAAAGTCGTGAGTTCATCCACGCCCTTGGCGGTCGTCTGGATGTTCGCAGTGAGCCGGGTATTGGCACCACCTTTCGTATAGCCTTGGAGATGACAATGGCCCCTGTTCGATGACATGAGAGAAATGAACTGATTCATGGCAAAAAAATCCAAACTCAAACCTCTCCTGGTGGTCGAGGACGATCCGGGTCTGCAGAGCCAGCTGCGCTGGTGCTTCGAGGGCTACGACGTCATTATCGCCGGCGAGCGCCAAGCGGCCCTGGCGGCGATGCAGAAGCACCGGCCGGCTGTGGTGACGCTCGATCTGGGCCTGCCGCCGGATCCTGCCAATGCCTCTGAGGGTTTGGCGACGCTGGAGGAGATCCTCGCCAGTTACCCGCACACCAAAATCATCGTCGTCACCGGCAATGATGACCGGGACAATGCTGTTAAGGCGGTCTCTCTCGGCGCCTACGATTTTTATCAGAAACCGGTAGAGTCCGAGATTCTCGGCATGATCATAGCGCGCGCCCATACCCTTCACGATCTGGAAGAGGAGTATCGCCAGCTGCAGCAGGTGCGGACGACCCAGCTTGAGGGCGTCATCGGCGCCAGCCCGCAGATGCAGAAAGCCTGCCGGATGGTGGAAAAGGTGGCGCCATCGGATGTCACCACTTTGCTGCTGGGTGAGAGCGGCACCGGCAAGGAGTTGTTTGCCCGTGCCCTGCATAATCTCAGTCCGCGCAAGGCCGGCCCCTTCATCGCCATCAACTGTGCGGCGATTCCCGAGGCCTTGCTCGAGAGCGAATTGTTCGGCCATGAAAAGGGGGCCTTCACCGGCGCCAGCAAACAAACGCGCGGCAAGATAGAATACGCCGACGGCGGCACTTTTTTCCTCGACGAGGTCGGTGATCTGCCCCAGTCCCTGCAGGCGAAGATGCTGCGTTTTCTGCAGGAGCGGGTGATCGAACGCGTCGGTGGGCGCAGCGAGATCCCGGTGGATGTGCGTGTGATTTGCGCCACCCACCAAAATCTGCAGGCGTTGATCGATGAAGGTCAGTTCCGTGAGGATCTCTATTATCGCATCAGCGAGATCACCCTGCAGATCCCACCATTACGTGAACGTGAGGGGGATAATTTGATGTTGGCCCGGGTCTTCCTTGATCGCTTCTGCAGTGACCACGGGCAGTCACTGAAGGGGTTTTCACCCGAGGCCCTGCAGGCCATAGAAAGCTACCATTGGCCCGGCAATGTGCGTGAACTGGAAAACAAGGTCAAGCGCGCCGTGATCATGGCGGATGGCGACTATGTGATGGCGGACGATATCGAGCTGGATGTTGCCTCTGGGGGCGGGGATGGGCCACTGCAACTCGATTTGCGCCAGGTTCGTGAAGAGGCCGAGCGCAAGGCCCTGCAGCGGGCTCTGACGCTGGCGAACAATAACGTGACCCAGGCTGCCGAATTGCTTAATGTCAGCCGGCCCACATTGTACGATTTGTTAAGTAAATACGGCCTCAAGTAAGGTGTTTTGAAGAGCGCCTACAGAGGAAATTTTCCGTTTTCTGGATGTTAGGGATTAACCGATGATAGATATCAGAACTTGCAATTTTACCTGGAAAGGCGTGCTGCTTGGCATCTGCCTGCTGACTCAACCTCTTGCGGTATGGGCTGGGAGCAGCGCGGAATATCTGGCCGAAGGCCAGGCCTATCTTAACAAGGGTGAGTTGGGAGCGGCGGTTATTCAGTTGAAGAATGCGCTCAAGCAGGATCCCAAAAACAAGACGGCACGCCAGACCCTTGGCGAGGCCTATTTGCTGCGCGGTGATGGTGCGGGAGCAGAAAAGGAACTCGAGCGGGCGCGTAGTCTGGGGGTCAGTATGGACGAGTTGGCCGGGTCACTGGGCCGGGCTTACCTCATGCAGGGCAAGGCCGATGACGCGCTGGAAAAGATTCAA
>JALTPW010000746.1:0-667 GCA_026999335.1 Chromatiales bacterium | reverse complement strand
GATTCAACTGGAAGAGGGTTTTGCTGCGGCGGTCAAGGCCGATATTCTCATCGTTCATGCCAACGCCTACATGCAAAAAAGTCAGCCGGACGAGGCCAGAACGGCCTTCCATGGAGCGCTTGAACTGAATCCGGAGGCGGTGGATGCCTTGCTGGGGCTGGGACGTCTGGCCACCATGAAGCAGCAGCTGGATAAGGCCGTAGAACTGACGGATAAGGCGCTGGCCATCAATCCGAAGAGCAGTGAAGGTTGGGCCATCAAGGGTGAGATTGTCCGGCAGAAGGGCGATTTAGCGGCTGCCGATACGCATTTCGATAAGGCCTTGTCCCTGCTGCCATTGAGTCCTCCGGCGTTGCTCGGCAGTGCCGGGGTGAACCTGGCCTTGGGCAACATGGAAAAGGCCAATAAGGCCATCGACCAGGTGCTCAAGCTCAATCCCAATCACCCGCTGGCCAACTACCTGCGGGCGGTCGGACTGTACCGCAACGGTGACTCGGACGGTGCCGCCGAAGCCTTGCAGGTGGTATTGCGCAATGCCCCGGATCATCTGCCCAGCCTGCAGGTAATGGGAGCGATCGACTTTTCCAAGGGGCGCTATGAGCAGGCCGATCAGGCCCTGTCGCGCGTGGTGAGTGCACAGCCGGGCAATATTGCCGCTATCAAACTG
>JALTPW010000745.1 GCA_026999335.1 Chromatiales bacterium | reverse complement strand
CCGCGGAGGCATGTCCCTCTCGACCGCCATTGTGTACGCCCGACATGGGCATAAACTGATGGGGTGTAAGTCCCCTGTAGGAGTACCTCCGTTGTTTCTCATAGAAACGATGATAACTACTAGCCGACGGCAAGGGCAACCTCGTGAGGGTTTGTCTGAAGGAAGCCTGAGCGCAAAAGTACGAGCTGACGAACAGAAACCGCATAGAAGGCTTAGTCTCCGGGGCGAGTGGGCACAAGATCACGAAGCCCCTGGGTGCAGGAGATAGGGTAAATGCGGCAGTTGTGTACTGAAAGTTTATGTTCTTATTCGGGGAGATCTGTTCGACGTGGCGATGTTCTGCTTGAGCGTATTGATAACCAGTCAGGCATCTGGTTGACCAAGCCTGGGCGTATTGGTGGGCTGTCACCCAATACGAGCGAAACTGACAGCAAGCGACAAGTCGACATAGCGCGTCTGGGAGTAATTCTGGACGTGATCGAACAGAAGTCAGCAGAGGCCATAGTAGCCGGATACCCTCGGACGGGTATCCAGTGAAGGGCCGAACATGAAAGTACAAGGTGGAGCCATGATTCACTCCAAGCCATCGCTGAACCCGTCCGGGGGAGATGTGCGTGGGCGTGGTGTCATGAAGCCAACCTTGCACGAAGATCTTATGGAGCGGATCGTAGACCCGTCTAATGTGCGTAAGGCATGGAAGCGCGTGAAAGCCAATAAAGGGGCACCGGGTATCGACGGCATGTCCCTTGATGACTTTCCCGACTTCGTGCGTGAACATTGGTCCAAAGTCCGCCAAGCCCTGTTTGATGGCAGCTATCAACCCCAACCGGTGAAACGGGTCACTATTCCGAAGCCAAGCGGGGGAGAGAGACTGTTGGGCATTCCGATTGTTTTGGATCGGGTGATTCAGCAAGCCATCGGACAAATCCTCACGCCGATCTTCGACCCGGAGTTTTCGGCGTCGAGTTTTGGCTTCCGACCTGGGCGCTCTGCACACGGTGCCTTGCGAGATGTGCAACGCTATATCGGCGAAGGGCATCGAATGGCTATTGACCTTGATCTGGAGAAATTCTTCGACAAGGTCAACCACGACATACTCATGAGCCGTGTTGCACGTAAGGTGAACGACAAACGTCTGCTGGCGTTGATCGGACGTTACCTGAAGGCGGGTGTTCTGGTTGGAGGAAGAGTCCATGCAACGACGTTGGGGACGCCGCAAGGCGGGCCTCTCTCGCCGTTGCTCGCCAACATTCTGTTGGATGACCTTGATAAAGAGCTGGAGCAACGTGGCCACCGCTTTGTCCGCTATGCGGACGATCTGCTGATACTGGTGAAGAGTCAGCGAGCGGGTGAACGAGTGAAAGGCAGTATCTCGAAGTACATTGCCAACAAACTCAAGCTGGTGGTCAACGAACGCAAAAGCCGCGTGGTCAAAACTAACGACTGTCACTTTCTGGGGTTTACCTTCAGAGGGAAGAAGCTGCGTTGGTCCGACCGAGCCTTTGACGACTTCAAACACAACGTCCGCAGATTGACGGGGCGTAGCTGGGGTGTGTCGATGGCTTACCGGCTTAATAAGTTGGCGCAATATGTTCGAGGTTGGATGAATTATTTTGGTATCTCGGATTATTATCGTCCGATTCCAGGTCTGGACCAATGGGTACGAAGACGTATCCGAATGTGTTTCTGGAAACAGTGGCGTTATGCTCGAACTAAAGTGAGAAATCTCCTTAAACTGGGGACGAGCAAGCGTCAAGCGATTATGACGGCGATTAGCGGCAAAAGTTACTGGCATCTTTCTAAAACGCTGGCGACTCAAACCGGGATGACAAATAAATGGCTTAAGGGCCTGGGCTTGATATCTGTGCGCGATTTGTGGCTCCGTGCTCATGGATATGCATAATTCCTTCGTGTGTCGCGCTTTTGTGAACCGCCCGGTGCGGACCCGCTTGCCGTGGTGGTGTGGGGGCTGGGGGCTAGATACCCCTGGCTACCCGATTATGCATGACTTAGTTTAGTATTTTCATTTTACGTGCAAAATAAAGGAATTCGTTGATTTCTACATTGGGAGGGCAAACACCGCTGCGTGCATATGTAGCGCTAGTTACAATCGTTCCATTATTTTTTACAGCTACCGCCACATATTTGGTTAGGCATTCATCTTGACTCCACGTTGGTGATTCAATAAAAAACATATATGAATTTCCGACTAGTCGCAGATGGATTACATTTGTTTCATCGTGCCTAACAAATTTACAGTTAGATGATTCCGGCAGGCTTAGTTCGATCAGTTTCGATTCCCCCTCTTTATTTGTGGCTTTTAATTTACATTGATTGTCAATTTCCAATTTAGTGTTATCAATAACCAATGGCTCAGCATGCAAGTAAGCAGAAAAAAATATTAGCGATATGAGAAATAATATTTTCATTTTAATGTCCACATCCATATAGTTTCTGCATCCCAATATTCCTGCCCTACAGGTTTAGTTTCGTCCCATAAATCAATATGTCCCTGCCCACTAAAATCAGGGATCTTCATGTAGCAAACTATCCCTTTTTTACCAATAGCATCATCAGGTGGAGTACTACGGTTTTCTTGTGCGTTCCACCCAAAATCGCGAGCCCCGAATACTGACGGCTTGGCAAGGATAGCACCAAGATCTTGAGCTCCACGAATATATCCATGCGGACATTTATTTTTAATTGATCTCTTGAATACCTCCAAAAACCTTTTATTAGATCTCACAAGTGCTTCACTCATACGAATTGCACATGTATTTGGAAAATGCATAGAACAAGTATGAATTTCTCTCGACCTTTTTTTGTAGTTTGATTTCAGGTTGTAGAACGATGGTCTTATCATAATTTTCTCCTTGATTGCATAACGCTACGCATCTCCGGCAGAAAAAAGCACAGCCAAGCGAGGAACCTCCCCCAGTTTTGCACACATAGTTTAGTTATACCTCATGACCGCTCAGATCATTCCTACTTCAAACTCATCTGGCGTCATGTACCCCAGTGACGAATGCAGCCTT
>JALTPW010000744.1 GCA_026999335.1 Chromatiales bacterium | reverse complement strand
GGCACCATCGTGGTCAAGCGCCGCGCCTTCGAAAAGCTCAAGCCCGCCGACCAGGCCATCGTGCGCGAGGTGATGGGTGACGTGTTCCTGCGCCTCAACCGCCTCAACCGCGAAGACAACCGCAAGGCCTACGAGGCACTCAAGCAGCAGGGCATCGAATTCGTCCGTCCCACCCTGGCGGAGATCGCCGAGTGGCGCGGTGGCAGTCAGCGTGCGGTGGCCAAGCTGGTAAAAAACGGCTATCTCCATCAGTCCATCATCGACACCTTCCACCACCATCTGGCCGACTATCGCGCCAGCCATCCCGGCACCAATGTTGCCAGTACGAATTAGCTCATCGGAGAAAACCAATGTGGAAAAGCGGGCATACTGAGACAACCACTATTGGGTATAGCAACCGAAATAAACAAAAGAACCATGGCTCTCGAGGACTTGCTGGCAATGACTATCGCCAGTACTCCTACAAACTGGAGTGCCTGAAATGCGGCCATGAATATGGCGCAAACGGCACCGATATTTTCCAACGCAAATGTCCTTCCTGCCAGCACGGCAAGCTTGGCATTTCCTTCTGATAGCCATGGCTCATGTTAGTTAGCAACCTGCGCCGTTTGGCCCATCTCAGCGCCCGCCTCGAAGACGGCCTGCTGGTGCTCCTGTTGGGGGCCATGATCCTGCTCGCCGGTAGCCAGATCATTTTGCGCAATTTTTTTGAAACCGGCATCGACTGGGGGCCGCCGTTGTTGCGTGTGCTGGTGCTGTGGCTGGCCCTGCTCGGCGGCATGGCCGCCACCCGCGCCGACAACCACATCGCCATCGACCTCATCTCGCGTTTTCTGCCCGGGCACCTGAAACGTGTCGCCAATGCCACCACGCATCTGTTTACCGCCGTGGTGTGCGGCATCGTCGCCTGGTACGCGGCGCAATTCGTATGGATGGAATATCAGGATCAGATGATCCTCTTTGCCCGCGTGCCGGCCTGGGCTGCGGAGATCATCATCCCCATCGGTTTCGCCATCATCGGCCTGCGCAACCTGTGCACTTTCGGCGCAGACCTGCTGCAATTGCTGTCACGGAAACCCTCCCTGCCATGATTATTCTGCTGCTCCTGGTCATGGCTCTGCTCGGCGCCCCCCTGTTCGCGGTCATCGCCGCCAGCGCCCTGTTTGGTTTCTACAGCCAGGACGTCGACCTGTCGGTGCTGGCCATCGAGTTCTTCCGCCTCGCCGAGATGCCGATCCTGCTCGCCATTCCCCTGTTCACCTTCGCCGGCTACCTGCTCAGTGAAAGCAAGGCCGCCGACCGCCTGGTCAATCTCACCAGCGCCCTGCTGGGTTGGATGCCGGGTGGCCTGGGGCTGGTGGCGCTGGCCGCCTGCGCCCTGTTCACCGCTTTCACCGGCGCCTCCGGGGTCACCATCATCGCCCTCGGCGCGCTGCTCTACCCGGCCCTGCGCCAGGCCGGTTATGGTGAAAACTTCGGCCTTGGCCTGGTCACCACCTCGGGCAGCTTGGGCCTGCTGTTCGCCCCCTCGCTGCCGCTGATTCTGTACGCCATCGTCGCCCAGCAGATGGCCCTGGGCGATCCCTTGAGCGTGGATCAGATGTTCCTCGCCGGCATCCTGCCCGGCCTGCTGATGCTGCTGATGTTGGGAAGTTGGGTGGTGTGGACCAGCCGTGACCAGCCACTCACCCCCTTCGATGGCCGCAGCGCACTGCGCGCCTTGTGGCAGGCACGCTGGGAGGTGCCGCTGCCGATTATCGTGCTGGGCGGCATCTACAGTGGTTTTTTCGCCATCTCCGAGGCGGCGGCGGTGACCGTGCTGTACGTGCTGATCGTCGAAGTGGGTATCTACCGCGAGGTCAGTCTGCGCGAGCTGCCGGCGGTGATGCGAAAATCCATGGTGCTGGTGGGTGCGATCCTGATGATTCTCGGCGTCTCGCTGGCCTCCACCAACTACATGATCGACGCCGAGATCCCCACGCGCCTGTTCGAGACCATCCGTGAGCACGTGGACGACAAACTCACCTTCCTGATCCTGCTGAATATCTTCCTGCTGATCCTCGGCACCATGCTGGACATCTTCTCCGCGCTGGTGATTATGGTGCCATTGCTGCTGCCCATCGCCGTCCGTTACGGCATCGACCCGGTGCACCTGGGCATCATCTTCCTCGCCAACATGCAGATTGGTTACTTCACTCCGCCGGTGGGCATGAACCTGTTCATCGCCAGCTACCGCTTCCGCAAATCCGTGATGCAGCTGTACCGTGCTACCTGGCCCTTCTTTTTGATCCTGCTGATGGCGGTGTTGATCATCACCTACGTGCCGGCGCTGTCGCTGTGGCTGCCGGGGCGCCAAGGGTGATTTTCACCACAGAGGCAGGGAGACACAGAGAAATCTGAAAACCATTCCTCTCCTCATGGGGAGCGGCCCAAGGCGAGGGGGAAACCCCACCATCGACGACATAACACGAATTCCGCAATCTGACACATTTTTCCAGTGCCGAATTTTCAACGCAAAGGCGCGAAGAACGCAAAGAAAAACCGGACAAATAACTTGTGACACCGCTCTGCGGTGTCACACATCCTGTGGCGCTCCGCGCCGCACCCTTCACTGTGAAAAATATTTTCTCATCCTGCTCGCCACCGTACTTACCATCACCTACGTGCCAGCGCTGTGGCTGCCAGGACGCTAGTTTTCACCACAGAGCACACAAAGAAAGCAAAAAGACCATTCTCTCTCCCCTCGGGTGAAAACAAGCATCGTAGGGTGGGCATCGCCCACCAGCGACGACACTCGAACCGCAACAGAAACCACGGTGGTGACTTCACTGAAAAATATTCAACCCTGAACAGGCACAGCTTCGTCGCCTGAGTCGAGCCGGTGAAACCCGGAACCTCCCCGGATTGCAGCTCATCCCAAGCCACCTTTAACTGCACAAATACAAGCACAGAATTTCCCACCGATTTTGCCGAGTACAAACCTGCCAACACCATTCCTGGAAACCAAGCGGCATACTCTCTTCTACCGAGCAACCAGA
>JALTPW010000743.1 GCA_026999335.1 Chromatiales bacterium | reverse complement strand
CACGACGGACGGTGTATAATTCCCGCCCTATAACATCCCCCGGCCCAAGCCATGAGCAAGAAACCTGAATCCGTCCAACGCGGCATCCCCCTGCGCGGTGCAGAAAAGGTCGCGCGCATCCCGATCAAGGTGGAGCCCAGCACTTCCGTGCAGCGCAAGCCACGCTGGATTCGTGCCAAGGCCCCCACCAGCGCCGAAGCCATGCGGGTGAAAAAACTCCTGCGTGAGCATAAGCTGGTCACGGTGTGCGAAGAGGCCGCCTGCCCCAATCTGGGTGAATGCTTCAGCCACGGCACCGCCACCTTTATGATCATGGGCGAGATCTGTACCCGCCGCTGCCCGTTTTGCGACGTGGCCCACGGCCGCCCGAATCCCTTGGATGCCGACGAACCTAAAAATCTCGCCCGTACCATCGAGCTGCTAGGGCTGAAATATGTCGTGATTACTTCGGTGGATCGTGACGACCTGCGCGACGGCGGCGCTGAACATTTTACGGATTGCATCCGCGCCGTGCGCGAAACCAGCCCACAGACCCACATCGAAATCCTGGTACCGGACTTCCGCGGCCGCATGGACGTGGCACTGGCAATCATGGAGCAAGCCCCGCCGGATGTCTTCAATCACAATCTGGAAAATGTGCCACGCCTGTATAAAAAGATCCGCCCCGGCGCGAACTATGCCTGGTCGCTGAAACTCATTCAGCGCTTCAAGCAAATGTACCCGGACGTGCCCACCAAATCCGGGCTAATGATGGGGCTGGGCGAGAACGCCAATGAAGTCATCGAGGTGCTCAAAGACCTGCGCGCCCACGACTGCGACATGCTGACCCTCGGCCAATATCTGCAACCCAGCCTGTACCACTTGCCGGTAGATCGCTTCGTCCCCCCCGAGGAGTTTGATCAACTGGCCAAGATTGCCCGCGAACTGGGGTTCAAGCATGTCGCCAGCGGCCCTATGGTGCGCTCTTCCTACCACGCCGACCTGCAGGCAACAGGAGTCATGAAGGACTGAGGTCTCAGCCCCCAGTCCTCAGCAGTTAGCCCTTACTCGATAAATGGGCTTTATGCCTCTAACAAAGGAAACACCATCAAAAATAGCTTAGTGTAGCCCTCAGGCAAGTTCCGAACGGCAGTCAAAAACCACCCTTCAAACCCAGGAAAAGGGTAGAATCGGGCGTTCCACACATTACCTAAAGAATAAGGAACGCTATGTCTAACTTAGTAAACCCCCACGGAGGAGGAGAACTCAAGCCGCTGCTGCTTGATGGGGCCGTACTCGACGCCGAACAGGCCCGCGCATCAAACCTGCCCCGGGTCAACATTTCTTCACGAGAGGCAGGCGACCTGATCATGATGGGCATCGGCGGTTTTACTCCGCTGAGTGGATTCATGACCCACGCAGACTGGCAAGGCGTCTGCGACGGCATGAAAACCGCCGCCGGCCTGTTCTGGCCTATCCCCATCACCCTTTCTACGGATCAATCCACCGCCGCCACTCTCACCGAGGGCGACGACATCGCCCTCTACGATCCCGAACGCAATGAGATTATCGCCACCATGGTGGTGACTGAGAAATACGCCATCGACAAGGCACACGAGTGCATGCAGATCTACAAGACCACCGACACTGAGCATCCGGGCGTGAAGATGGTCATGGCCCAGGGCGGTGTCAATCTGGCCGGGCCGGTGAAGGTGCTCTCCCAGGGCGGTTTTCCGCAGGAATACGGCAAGCAATTCATGACCCCGGCAGAGACCCGTGCCGAATTCAACAAGCGTGGCTGGAAGACCATCGCCGCCTTCCAGACCCGTAATCCCATGCATCGTTCACATGAATATCTGGCCAAAATCGCCATCGAGCTGCTGGATGGCGTACTGGTACACAGCCTGCTGGGCAAACTGAAGCCCGGTGACATTCCGGCTAACGTGCGTTCCGAGGCCATCGGCACCCTGATCGACAAGTATTTCGTCGACAATTCCGTGATCCAGGCCGGCTATCCGCTGGATATGCGCTATGCCGGCCCGCGCGAGGCTTTGTTACACGCCCTGTTCCGCCAGAACTACGGCTGCTCACACCTTATTGTTGGTCGCGACCACGCCGGTGTCGGCGATTATTACGGCCCCTTCGACGCCCACCATATCTTCGATGAAATCCCCGTCGACGCACTGGAAACCCAGCCGATGAAAATCGACTGGACCTTCTGGTGTGACAAATGTGACGGCATGGCTTCCATGAAGACTTGTCCGCACGACGCTGCGGATCGCATGTTGCTGTCGGGCACCAAGTTGCGCAAGGCCCTGTCCGAAGGCGAAGAGGTGTCTGTAAAATTTTCCCGCCCCGAAGTACTGGCAATACTGCGCAAGTACTACGCCGGCCTGAAAGACGACGAAAAAGTAGAGGTAAAGCTGTCCGGTCATTCGGCGAAATAATGCACAATATTTTATAGGTAGGATGGACACGAGCCACCGGTTGCGCTGCATTCAAACCATGATGGTGGGCCGTGCCCACCCTACCTGTAACCGCCACCAGCAGGAGAAAAGGATGCCGACATCTGTGCATACCAACAAGCGCGATGGCTGCAAGGGCAGAACAAGGCCGCTTGCATGTACATCTGTCACCACGATCTGATGGGACTGAATAAGGACGGTCGCGAAACCGGCCATGCCATGAAGACCCTCAAGCAGAAGCCCTAACAGTATTGGAAGTACCACTCCAGCGTGAAAACCTGCCCACAATAAACCAGCAAGACACATCACTACGCCGACATCGCCCCCCTGAAGCTTACGTACAGCCGCTGTGCGGCTCTGACGCCATCATGCGAAACATCAAGTTCCGCAATGGCAGCATGAAGCTTTCAAATTCCCTGCTCACCCCTCCCGAAAGACTCTATTGATCCTGACGCCGGCAAACCCGAGGCCGGTCTGGCCAAAATCGAAGACAACCGTTTTTTTGCCCTAAGTACCCGTTTGAAACATTTCCACGAAAAATCTACTCGCCAATTTTCAAAGGACTAATGTGAATATGTCATAGACATATCAACCAA
>JALTPW010000742.1 GCA_026999335.1 Chromatiales bacterium | reverse complement strand
AGTTTGGCCAGTGACAGCGGTTTTCGATGTAGTCCTTGGCACCCAGCCGCGTAGCCTCAACGGCGGTCTCTACGGTGCCGTGGCCGGACATCATCACCACCGGGACTTGCAGGCCCATGTCGGCGGAGAATTCTTTCAGCAGACTGATGCCGTCGATATCCGGCATCCAGATATCGAGCAGGATCATGTCCGCTTGTTGGCGGCGCATGATCTGCCGGGCGGCATTGCCATTTTCAGCAGTAATAACGGTGTAACCCTCATCTTCGAGGATGTCCTTGACCGAGCTGCAGATATCCGGCTCGTCGTCCACAACCAGAATGGTGGCCTTCATGATGAATCTGTGTTCCTTGAAATCAATAGCCCGGATTAACGGTTTTTCACCCGAGTTGGATGTAATTGCGTCACATTGTCGGCAGGCTGTTTCAGGGCCGGCAAGCGTACCACTACACGGGCGCCGGCACGGGTGTTTTCGGCAAACAAGTTGCCCATGTGTTCTTCGACGATACGCTTGACCACCGCCAGCCCCAGCCCGGTACCGCGGGGCTTGGTGGTGGCATAGGGCTCGAAGAGTTTATCGAGCATGTCGTCAGGGATGCCCTGGCCATTGTCTTCGATGGCCAGTTCGACAACGGTCTTCGAGGTCTCCTTGCGGCTGGTCAGAGTAATGCGGATTTGTGCATCGGTCTGCCCGGAAAGCGCGTCGATGGCATTGCGGATCAGGTTATGCAACAGTTGCCGCAGGCGCCCGGGATCGGCCTCCACCGGCGGCAAATTTTGCTGTTCTTCGAAGTGAAAGGAAACCTGAGTGCCATAACCACGATACAGGTCAAGCACTTCACGAATGAGTTCGCCGAGGGACAATGGACGCAACTGGATTTGGGGCGTTTTGGCGTATTCTGAAAAGGCCTGCACCATTTCCTTCAGCGCCTGCACCTGCTGCACAATGGTGTGCGTGGAGCGGTCGAGCACCTCGGCATCCTCTGCATCCATACTGTCGAGATATTTGTGCCGCAGACGCTCGGCGGAAAGCTGGATGGGCGTCAGCGGATTCTTGATTTCGTGCGCCAGCCGCCGCGCTACTTCACCCCAGGCGGCATCGCGTTGGGCCTGTACCAGCTCGGTAACATCCTCCAACACCACCACGTAGCCAGCGGGGATGCCTTCCATGCCGGGTAACCGGGTGCCGTGGCAGGTAATGATCTTGTGTCCACCACTACCATACAATGAGACTTCTTCACGCCAGTCGGTTTCCGTCTCATTGAGGTGTGGCAGCAGGGTTCGCACGAATTGGGCAACTTCCGGGTAATCTGTTTCAAGTTTTGTGAGTTTGTGTCCGGCACTGTAGTCAAGATTAATGCCGAGGATATAGCTGGCGGCAGCGTTTACGGCGCGCACGGTAAGATCGCGATCCAGCGTCATCACGCCCGATGACAGGCGTCCCAGCACGGCGCGCAGATAGGCGCGCTCGCGGTCGGCCTGACGCTGGCTACGCATGACCTGATCCTGGGCTTCGGCGATGCGCTGGGTCATTGCGCTGAATGACTGCACCAGCGAGCCCAGTTCGTCGTTGCTGGTGACGGGCAGTTTCTTGTGATAATTACCGGCCGCCACGGCGCGTGTGCCGATGGCCAGGATGCGAATCGGCGAGACCAGGCGCTGGGCGAAAAAGAACGCTGCCCATACCGCCGACAGCAGGGTGACCAGCAGAATCAGAAACAGAGTGAAAGCAAAGGTCTGCTTGAGGGGCTCGCGCAGATACATCAGTTCCTTGTACTTGGTGTAGGCCGATTGCACGCTCTCCGCCATCTGGCCGATACGTTCACTGACCGGATACAAGGCAATGAAGACCCTTGCCTTGCCAGCACTGGCTGTCTGCTTGAGGGCGATGGCAACGCGGGTGTGCAGACCCTGATTGCGGATCGGCGCCAGACCGATGTAGAACCTGTTGTCCCTGACCTGTTGCAGCACCGCCTCATCGGGCAGGCTGGGAATAATGGTGCTGGAATCCGCACTGGAGGAAGCGATCACCCGGCCATTGGACTGGGCAACCAACAGTTCGCTGGCACCGGATTTTTCGCGTAATTCATTGAGCCGGAAAAGCAACGCACCGTCATGGGTCTGTTGTAGTTGCCGGGCAAGGCTGCGGGTTTCCCTGAGTTTTTCGCGCATACGCATGTCGAGTGCGGATTTGCTCAACTCCAGTGCTTCGGTCATGGCGCGGTCGATGCGGACATCAAACCAACTGTCGATACCCTGCTGCATGAAACCTAACGAGAAGTAGAAGACAATGGAGACGGGTGTCACGGCCATCACGACAAAAATCAGCACCAGCCGGGTGGTAAGGCGTGAACCGGTGGCCGAACGGCGGTATTGATGGATCAGGCGCAGCAGGCTGACGCCAATCAGGCCGGTCAGCACAATCAGACCGAGGATGTTGATGACCACCAGCACGATATGCAGACGGCCGAACCGGGCGGAGTTTTCCGTGGCGGCGGATAGCAGCCACAGCGAGCCCAGCATGAAGATACCCATCAGCGCGACCGGGATGAAACTGGTCGATATGCGCCGTAACCAGGCAATGAAGGTGTTCATCACTGCATACCCAGATCCCAGCTGTACCAGCCGCTGGTCAGCCACCAATTACGCGATATATAGGCGCGCATGCGCAGGGGAACCGGCAGACTTTCAAAGTCCAGATAGGAGCGGATGCTGACCATGTAGTGTTTATCCGGGTCGAGAAGTCTGGCATCGATGATGGGCAGGCTGCGGATATCACCGAGGGCGCGCAGTGCGCTGGTTAAGGTTGAGTAGCTGGCTTCGTGTCCGCTGTTGAGGTTACGCAACAGATATTGCTCGGTGAGGGCGAAATACTGGATGGTGGTGCGTTGTTGGAGGCTGGCGATGTTCTCGTCCCACAGGTAGCGGCGCGGCCCGCGGACGTCGATATTCAGGGCAAAGGTCAAGGGAACGCCGTTATCCAGGGCCTCCAGCACCTTTTTCGGCAATGTAAAAGTGAGGAGGGCATCGAGGCGGTAGACACCGTCTTTCAGGGTGGTCTTTGCACCCTGTACACTGAACGGCTGCGCCGCCGACAGCGGGCCGGCGCAGATCAGCAGCGCACACAACCAGCCCAGCAAATGACGGCCGCGCCGCTGGGGCTGGCGCATCAGCGGCGGGCTGTGGTGCGTTTGTGTAAGCATGCGTAGTAAAAACCGTCCATTTGGGCCGTACCGCCGGGCAGAATCTGGCGGCCGATGCCCGTGGGGCGACCCCAGTCTACGTCGATGGCCCGGTGCTCGGCATCAGGCCGTTCGGCGATGAAGCTGCTGACGCGCTGTTCGTTTTCCTGCGGCAGCACGGAGCAGGTGGCATACAACAGGATACCGCCCGTGCGCAGCAGAGGCCAGATGGCGCGCAGGATCTCCCCCTGCAACTCTAGCAGAGTTTCGATATCTTCCGGACGCCGCAGCAGCTTGATGTCAGGATGACGACGGATAACGCCGGTGGCGGAACAGGGAACGTCGAGCAGGATACGGTCAAAGGGGCAACCGTTCCACCAGTCTTGCGGCTGGCGTGCATCGCCGCGACAGGTGTTTGCGGCCAGGCCGAGGCGCTGCAGGTTATCCACCACCCGTTGCAGGCGCTGGGCCTCGATATCCACGGCCAGCAGATCGATGTCGTCGTTACGTTCGAGCATGTGCGCGGTCTTGCCGCCGGGGGCGGCACAAACATCCAGCACCCGCTCACCGGGCCGGGCATCCAGTAGCGCAGCGGTCAGTTGCGCCGCCTCGTCCTGCACCGAGACCGTACCCTCGGCGAAACCCGGCAGCTGGCTGACATCAACGGCCTGTTGCAGGCGGATGCCACAGTCACTGGCGGTGGTTACCTCGGCGTTAATGCCGGCCTGTGCAAGGGTTGACAGATAGTCGTTGCGTGACTGTTTGCGTGTGTTGACGCGCAGGGTCATGGGCGCATGTTCGTTATTGGCGGCAAGAATCTGCTGCCAGTCATCCGGCCAGACCTGGCGCAGGGCATCGATCAGCCACTGGGGATGGGCCCAGCGGCCGGGTTCGCTGTCATCGGCCTTGGCCAGCAGCGTTTCGCGCTGGCGCTGGAAATTACGCAGCACCGCATTGAGCAGACCACGCGCCCAGCCCTTGCCCAGCGCGCTGACGGCGCCAACGGTCTCGGCCACGGCGGCGTGGGCGGGGATGCGCATGGCAGTGAGCTGGTGCAGACCGAGCAGGATCAGGGCCTGCACGTCGCGGTCTTTTTTGCCCAGCGGCTTGCGCAGCAGGGCGTTGGTGATGTGTTCGAGGCGCGGCCAGGCGCGCAGAGTGCCGTAGCAGAGTTCCTGAATCAGGGCGCGATCGTCGCCACGGGCGCACGGCAGGCGGTCGTCGAGGACAGTGGTGAGCGAGGCGCCGTCGACGACGCGGGCGAGGATTTTAGCCGCGAGGGCGCGGGGATTCCGATCCTTCACCGTGCGCCCAGTCGCTTGCCCAGCAGACTGTGAGCGTTGAGGTAGTCGGCGGCATCGATGGGGCGCCCGCCGGGCAGTTGCAGACGGGTGACACGCAGCAGGCCGTCGCCACAAACCACGTCGATGCCATCGCGGCCTTCGGCCACCACCGTGCCAGGGGGAGCATCGCTGCCGCCATCGATGGCGCCGGCCAGCCAGATGCGCAGATTTTGCCCCTGGTAGGGCGTATGGGCCACGGGCCAGGGATTGAAGGCATGCACCCTCCGGGCCAGCTCAATGGCGGTCTGCTGCCAGTCGATCTGCGCTTCGGCCTTGTCCAGTTTGGCGGCGTAGGTGGATTGCGCGTCGTCCTGCGGTTCGGGTTGGAGAGTGCCAGTCTGCAAGCCATGCAGGGTGTCGAGCAGGGCCTGCGCGCCGAGGGCGGCGAGACGGTCGTGCAGGGTCTGCGCGGTATCGCCAGGCTCGATGGAGGTATAGGCCTTGAGCAGCATGTCACCGGTGTCCAGGCCCTCGTCCATCTGCATGATGGTGACGCCGGTCTTGGCATCACCGGCGAGGATGGCACGCTGGATGGGTGCGGCGCCACGCCAGCGCGGCAGCAGGGAGGCGTGTATATTGAAACAGCCCATGCGCGGGGCTGTCAGCACCGCGGTGGGCAGGATCAGACCATAGGCGACGACAATCATCACGTCGGAGGCAGCCAGCTCGGCCTGTATTTCGACATCGCGCAGGGTCTTGGGTTGCAGCACCGGAATCTCGTGAGCCAGCGCCAGCGCTTTCACCGGGCTGGCCTTGAGTTTGCGACCACGGCCCGCGGGGCGATCAGGCTGGGTATAGACGGCGCGTACGCGGTGCGGCGAATCCAGCAGGGCTTGTAGACTACAGGCGGCGAATTCCGGTGTGCCGGCAAAGATAACGTTCAGGCCTTCGGGCACAGAGTGTTCCTTCTAATTATAGGGGTGGTGCAGGCCGGACTCACATGGCATGCAGGCGCTGCTTTTCCAGTTTTTTGCGGATGCGATGGCGCTTGAGGGCGGAAAGATGGTCGACGAACAGCTTGCCGTCGAGATGGTCGATCTCGTGCTGGATGCAGACAGCCAGCAGGTCGCCGGTCTCCAGCTCAATGGTCTTGCCGTCGCGATCCAGGGCGTGCACACGAATGTGTTCGGCACGGCGAACCTGCTCATAAATGCCGGGCACGGACAGGCAGCCCTCTTCGCTCTTTTCACTGCCCGTGGCCTCGATGATCTCCGGATTGATGAGACACAGGGGTTGATTCCTGTCTTCCGAAATATCGATGACAATGATGCGTTTCAGGATGTTGACCTGCACCGCAGCGAGACCGATACCGGGGGCCCCGTACATGGTTTCAAACATATCGTCGACGATACGACGGATGCCGGCATCCACCGTAGTGACGAGTTTGGCCTTCTGGCGCAGCAGGGGGTCGGGAAAATGCAAAATGTTCAGCACTGACATGTGAAGTCCATCAATAAAAGCCTGAATGTCATCAAAGATATGTTCTCGAGAGCCGATGATTATACGCAGGTAGCCAGTAATCCGGTAGAAAGCGAATTCAATTCGAGTCAAGTTTTGCCGCTATCTCTTTCATTTTCTTTTATTAATAATACGGCGTACAGCGCTGACGTCACTGGAGTCCAAAGGATGATTCGTCTACACTCGGGCAAATCGATGAACAGAGGGATGACGATGTCGAAAAGAATGCTTCTGGGCCTGTTGCTGTGGCTCAGCATGGGCGTGGTGCTGGCCGACACGATCAAATTGAAATCCGATCACCCTGACCGCTATGTGGTCGTCAAAGGCGATACCCTGTGGGATATTTCCGCGCGTTTTTTGGAAAGCCCCTGGCGTTGGCCCGAAGTGTGGAGCTTCAATCCACAGATCAAGAATCCGCATCTGATTTATCCGGGCGACGAGGTCTACCTGGACTATGATGCCCAGGGCCGGCCGATTCTGCGTGTCCAGCGTGGCGCACCGACGGTGAAGCTGTCACCCAAAGTGCGTGCTGAGCGCGTGGACACCCCCATTGCCACCATTCCACTGGATGCCATCAGCCAGTTCCTCGGCCAACCCCGGGTACTCAGTGAACGTGAAGTGGAAGATTCCGCCTACATCGTTTCCGGCAGTGATCAACGCCTGATCTCCGGTGCCGGCGATACGATCTATGCCCGCGGCCTGGTGCCGGGACAGGATCCAAAATCGCGTTACAGCGTATTGCGTGTGGGACAGCCCTATCGCAATCCGGGGGCTGCCCGTGATGACATCCTCGGCTATGAGGCCCTGCATGTCGCCGATGCCATCGTCGAGGAGTTCGGTGACCCCAGCACCCTGCGCATTATTCATTCCAATCGCGAAACCCTGGTGGGTGACAAGTTAGTGCCCAAGGGAGTGGATAGTGTCGACCAGGCCTTTCTACCACACTCACCGGATACCCCCATCGAGGGCAAGATTATTGCCGTAGTAGATGGTGTCTCGCGTATCGGCCAGTTCCAGACCGTTGTGCTGAACAAGGGCGAGCAGGATGGGCTGGAAACGGGCCACGTGCTGGCGGTGTATCAGAGCGGCGCGGTGATTCGTGACAATTTTGCTGAAAAGCGGGGCGAAAAGGTCACCCTGCCGGATATCCGGGCGGGTATCGTGCTGGTTTTTCGCACTTTTGACCGCGTGAGTTATGCGCTGGTCATGGAGTCCGAAAAGGCCATGCGTCTCTACGACAACGTGCGTAACCCCTGATTTCGACCTGTCCGGACGGGATGTCCGGGCTGCATGGAGGATATCGGCAATGGATGGGCCGAACACCGGGGCCGTGTCCCCGGGTGATCTACGCTACTGGTTGGCGCTACATCGCACGCCGGGTCTGGGTGCAATATCGTTTCAGCGCCTGCTGGAGCAGTTTTCCTCTCCCCGTGAATTTTTTATGTTGCCCGCGTCCGAGCGGCGTTGCGCACTGCCTCTGCCACCGGCCGGCCGAGCCTTTCTCGCGGCACCCGCTTGGGATAAAGTCGAGCCTGACCTGCGCTGGGCGGAAGATGAATCCCACACTATTCTGACACTGCATGACCCCGCCTACCCACAGCTGCTGAGAGAAATTGCGGATCCACCGCCACTGCTGTTTGTGTGTGGGGATCTTGCCCTCCTCTCCCGGCCGCAACTCGCTATCGTTGGCAGCCGTAACCCCAGCACGGGCGGACGCAGCCTGGCGGAAGACTTTGCCTTTTCCCTGTGTCGCTCCGGCCTGGTCATCACCAGTGGCATGGCGCTGGGCATCGATGCCGCAAGTCATCGGGGGGCATTGCGAGCGAAGGGTGGGACGATTGCCGTGGCGGGTACCGGCCCGGATCGTATCTACCCGGCCCGGCACCGAAGTCTGGCGCAGGCCATCGTGGCGCAAGGCGCTATCATCAGCGAATTTTCACCCGGCACACCGGCATTGCCGGGCAATTTTCCACGCCGTAACCGTGTTATCAGTGGCCTGAGTCTCGGTGTGCTGGTGGTGGAGGCCGCCTGCAAGAGCGGCTCCCTCATTACAGCTCGCCTGGCCGCAGAACAGGGGCGGGAGGTGTTTGCCCTGCCCGGCTCTATTCATAATCCTCTGGCACGGGGTTGTCACCAGCTAATCCGGCAAGGCGCGAAACTGGTGGAAGAAATTGGCGACATCCTGGAGGAACTGGGGCCTCTGTCAGCAGTCACAGGGTATAAGTCCGCAGGCATTGAGGGGAATATGACCGATATCGATACATTGCCTGCCGAGCAGCAACAACTGTTGACATCGCTGGGTTTTGAACTGGCGAGCATCGACACCCTGGTGGAGCGCAGTGGATTGACGGCGAACGTTGTTTCCTCCATGCTTTTAAACATGGAGTTGCAGGGACGTGTCACATCAAGCGGTGGCCAATACTGCCGCGTCGATATGAAAGAAGCAAGGATGCCAAAACCCCGGACAACCAAGACACCTACCAATTGACGCTTGGAAAGATGAGTGATAAAAGCTACTTTCAGTCTCAAATATATATTATTGAGGCTATTGTAAAAATCGAGATAAACATGACAAATCAACGAGTTACGATGCATTTTTTGTCGCAATCTGCCTGTTCTTCGTTATTGTGAAATAGTGTTGCAAGAACCTCTATTCTATACATGTTTTTTCAGCAAGAATAATAAAAGTGGAATGCCCAAATATCAGAGATTTGAAATTCAGCCAGCAAAGCCGACAGGTAATAAACAATATAA
>JALTPW010000741.1 GCA_026999335.1 Chromatiales bacterium | reverse complement strand
AACGAACAGACTATTGCTTGCGTCAGGTGGTAGCGCCTGAATGACGCCGCCGCCAAAAACACGGGCTGCGCCCTTTACGAATTTTTCAGCCATCATTACCTCCACGACCCTGCACCATGATCATCATTAGCTTGTCCAGACGCTCATGCGTGCCGGTGTTGCCCTCGTCGATCTTGTTTCGCAGCGACTCGATGGTTTGGTTGAACTCATCGCGCGGCACGTGGCTTTTCTCCACGTGCTCCAGCCGCTCTTTCAACGACTTGACCGTTGCCATGTGCCCACCTCCCACAATCCGTAGCAGCCACAACAGGGCCGGGAGCAGTAGGGTGACGGCGATCCACTTCCAGATACCGCCCTCCGCTTCGATTGCCACATAAGGTTCCTCGCATAAAAAGGCAGCGACAGCAAAGCCGCCGCTGCCTACCCCAGGATGCCGCGCTGGTACACGGCAGACCTTAGTCGGTGTCGGTAGTGCCGAGCGGCAGGCCGTCGGCAACGTCCACGGTGGTGCCATCGTTCGAGAGCACCGGGTACAGGACAACGGTTCCGCTACCGTGGTGACACATGATCACGTCGCCGACATTCAGGTCATCAGCGGCTGCGTCGAAGTAGCCGCTGGTGTTGACCGTGGCCTGACTGTCAGCCGTGGAGTAGGACCACAGCGTCGGCCAGTCCGAGTTTGCCGGACCAATGCGCTGAAGGCCGGGATGAGTGTATGGCATGATGTATTCCTCCTAACTAACTAGCTAATCAGTCAGCGCTCAGGCTTCGGTGCAGGACAGCTTGACGATACCGTCGCCGTCGCGCGAGACGGCGCCCGACTTCATCAGGCCGTTGGCGAGCCAGGACGTCTTGACCGGCACATAGTTGACTTCTGTCTTGATGTCGATACCGATGGCCAGGCCGACGGCCGACTTGTGCCAGGCCAGGTTCGTGCGCACGCTACCGGACTTCGGCAGGCCACCCTCATCGCGGGTCTCGATGATATGGAACTTGAAGCCCACGAACGTATCGAGGTCGCCCTGTACCAGCGCCTTCACGTTGTTGTAGTCCGCCGAACCCACCTCGGTCTCGCCGAGCATGGTCTCCAGCGCCTGCGCGGATACGGCAATATGCCGATCCATGCCTGGGACGCCCTTGTCGTTGAGCATGCGAGAGGCCTGGCGCAGCTTGGCCACGTTCAGGTTAGTGTTGTTACCACCTACGGACGTCGCCACGGTGCCGGCCGGCGCAGTCTCGGCCACCATAGCGTCGATGATCTGCTGGTCCAGGCGCCGGTTGAGCGCCGCGGCGATGACGAATGCCAGTTCCTGCTGCTCGTCGAAATTAACCTCGGCGGCGTTGAAGATGTCGGTGTATTCAGGCGCTACCCAGTCCTCCAACGGACAGTTGATCAGGTTGTGGGTAACGTCCATGGGGGTGACGTCAGCCTGTGCGGGCTTCTGGTTGGCCACGCCTTTCCCCATCTTGCGGAACTTGTAGGCGTCGCCCACGACGTTGTTACGTACCGTAACGGTTTGGCGCAGGCCGGAGCCCATGGTTTGGAAGGCGTGCTTGACCTCGGAATCAAATTCCTGACGGGCCGCAGCACTGAGAGTCTTGGACATTTGTCAGTCCTCCAGTGTCGGAACAAAAAAAACGGTTTCCGATCAGGTGTCCGAACTCGGGCTGATCTGCGCTGTGCGCTGACCACCGTGCCGGGCCTGGGGGACCAGGGTGTCCGTGGTGGGTGTGAACTACTACATACTGTAGCGCAACCCGCAAAACTGTCAACATATTGTTTCACGTGAAACATTATGGAGCGGGCAAAAAAACGCCCGGTGGAGTCAGGCCGGGCAAGAACAGAGGAGGTTTGTGCTAAGTTATTGTTATGTTAGGGGTTATCTGACGATCTCCTGATATGGCTGGTCGCCATAGTATTCCTTCATCTTCTGGCGGACCATCTTGGCATACTCGGGATCGGTACTCATGCGGCGGTTGCCGTTGGCGTCTGTCGCCATCTGTAGCTGTTCGAGTTCGGCTTTGGAGATCCCGGCGGGCCTACTCGTATCGCGGCCAGGCTGTCGGTTCTCCTTCGACAACGCCATCATCTGCTCGAACAACTGGATGTTGTCAGCCGTGGTAGCGAGCTGGCCGAGTACGTTGAATTGCTCCTCGCTCAGGTTTGCCTGCGCCCAGTCCTTCAGGTTGGTGATGCGTGTCGCGGCATCCCGGCCCAGCGCCTCTAGTTCCTTCTGCGTGTTCACTGCGGCCAAGTTCTCAGAGGCACGCAGGTACGCATGGATCAGCTTCGTAAACCCTTCCTGACTCATGCCAAGCTCCTTGGCAACGGGAACAATCGCCTCGACGAGCGGGTCGTCTGCGGTCAGTTCCGGGCCCTGGTAGTCGTCGGGCACGGAGATCTCATAGTCGCCCTCGGGCGCGCCGGTAAATCCGCCGAGCTTCTTTTCCAGATCGGCGTAGGCCTTAGCCTGGTCTGCGAGTGATTTGTATTTGTCCACCTTGTAGTATTCCGGCGGCTCCCCTTCTCCCTTGATGCCTTCGGCGAGGAACCATTCATCGGTCTTGCCGCCACCGCCACCGTCGCCGCCTTCTCCGGCACCACTCCCTGATCCTTGGCCGCCGTCACCGCCAGCGCCACCATCGGCTCTACCAGCGTCAACCTGCGCAGCCGCGTCAAACAGGTTTGAGGGCTCACCACCGGCACCGCTACCGTCGCCACCAGCGCCATCACCGCCGGTGCCGCCCGATGCAGCACCGTCGCCGCCGGCCTGTTCACGTAAAATTATCCACAGTTTGCTCAAGTTCATTTAATCCTCCTGGGGTATTCCGCGCTCTGAAAACTCGATCTGTCCTAAAATCTCCCGCACGATGCGGGCCTGACCCTCCCGGATCCCAGCCGCGAACTGCGTATCGTGCTCCTCGACCACAGGGCAAGTCAGGTAGGCCTCGATCATGCGCCGCAGGACCACCTTGCCGGCGTCGGTCGAATAGGTTTGGCGCACCAGGCCGGCAAACTCTAGCTCCTTGGCGGCCGCCGCGAGGTCTTCCTTGTCAG
>JALTPW010000740.1 GCA_026999335.1 Chromatiales bacterium | reverse complement strand
GTGGCTAAAAACATGCTTATTTCAACAAATTTAGGCATACCCACAATTAACAGGCTCAAATGTGATATACATTGCAAAATCGGTATTTTATCGCAAAACGGACACATCATATTGAGAGCGCACCCTGCATGACAGCTATGTGCAATGATAGGCGGTATAGGAGGCGTTGGCCTGGGAGAGGGTATTCCCCATTGCTTGTTTCAGTCGAAAACCCCGAACCAATGCAGCACTCCTAATATAATCAACCCAAATCCAGAAAAGGTGAACAGCGTATAAAATACGCGCGCCAGAACCCTATCAAACACCGTCGTGTGTTCATACAATAAATCAGGATCTGCTTCAAATCCTATAGAATTACGTCTAATTTTTTGTGCAACTGATTTTGGTAATGTTAACGCTTGAGCCACATTAAAAATATCCCATCCGCTAACGAACTCAATACCTAGTGCCTGCTTGGTTTCAGGATTTTTTCTCAGCTTGCGCACCGTAACCTGACCGAAAATAACAAACAAAATCCATGCGATGAACCCTGCCGCTGCCGGAATCGCTGAAAGGGTAGCAATCAAACTCACCGGGAATTTACCTGCCCCATAATTTTATCATACCAGCTCCCACTACTCCCTTTGACCAAATCATTAGTTATTATTGACGCAGCCGCAGCCGTAACAATAAGACCAACCCAGCCAACAGGCGTAGCTACAGTAAGGAACATCAATGCCGCGGCGCCCGCTTTCACGGCAATCACGCCCGCAGTCGCACTCAATGCAAAACTACTCGACTCAATAAACAACTCCCGCTCCCAGTCGCCATCCGCTTTGTACTCATTGTGTATATTACCAACACGGCTACCCACATCGATGAGTACCAAACCATTGCCCAAAACCTTCCCGTATTGACTGAATCGGGCCAGAGCATTGGCCTGGGTGACGGAGGTCAGTTGCAGTTTCTGGATGTGGCGGCTGCTGCGGGCGATATTCATGGCACGGGTGCTGTTGCCCAGTGGGGTGCCTCTGCGTGGTGCTCCCTTTTGCGAGAGTGCGGTGATCTTGAGTTCATATTGAAACTTTTGCTGCATGTTGGCAAAGGCGGTGTGAATCGCCTGCCCGGCCGAGGCCGGGGTGACACCTGGGGCGCCCTTGCCGTGCATCACG
Source organism: Chromatiales bacterium (assembly GCA_026999335.1). Taxonomy (GTDB): domain Bacteria; phylum Pseudomonadota; class Gammaproteobacteria; order SZUA-152; family SZUA-152; genus DRQN01. The sequence goes on along the minus strand of JALTPW010000740.1, from coordinate 7,596 downwards.
TCGCGATAGGCCAGCAGGGCATTCTGACAACGCTGTATGGCGGTCGTGAATGCGCCGCCACGGGCGGCATGCACTGAGGCCGCTGAGCCGGCCAGGGCGGCGGTGGTGTCGCGCAGCGTCATCATGGCCTTACTGACGCCGACGACGTTATCCTGTCCCAGGGTGGCGGAGAGTTTATGAATATTGCGTGGATTGCCACAGAGAAGCGGCGTGATAAGACCGGCGTCTGCCGGCGTTATCCGGCCGATAGTGTAGGGTTTGTAGGCCCACATGACACCGCGTTGCCCGTTGCAGTACAGTTCTTCAAGCGGTTCGCCACACATCTGTCTGAACTGCGGTTTGTTGTATATCTGGCTGCTGATGAGCATTTCTGTCATGTCAATTCCTTTTGCCGATTAGTGTGCAGGGTGCCCCCCATGCGCCGTGCTTGTTTACGCTGTCTTCAAACCTATAGGACATCCAAAATATTCTCTACCAACCGACCCAATGGCACCGGTATTCACTGCCTGTGAAAAGACATCCTGGCTGGTGCTGGCAGTGAGTAACACACGGCCACCCTCGGCCTGGATATCACCACTATTGATCACTGCAGGATCAACGCCGAGTTCTTCTTGCAAAATTTCTTTGCTGACCCGCACGCCCAATAAACCACTCCGATCAAAAGTCAGTACCGCTTGTTTACCGGCGGCAAGACTGGCTGAGCCCAGATTGGCTACAATCAAGCCATTGTTTTTAACCTGTTTGCCAATGAGTGCGACATTACCACCCAGCGAGGCATTGATCATACCGCTGTTGATTACTGTACCATCGGCACCCAATACTTCATCAAAGATATAGCGACCATTCATGAAGTCGTTGGGGTGAATATTTAAACCCGAGGCAATGATGCCGCCGACATTAATGATTGAGGTGGGAGTAAAAAAGATGCCATTGGGGTTAACCAAAATCACCTGACCGTTGGCATCAATACGCCCGGCAATAGTGGAGCCGCTTTGGCTCAGGATACGGTTTAAAGAAATAGAAGAAGCATTTGGCTGAATGTACCGTACACGTTCATCGACATTAATATTATAGCTTTGCCAGTCGATAGCCATGTTTTGGGTCGTTTGATTAATGGTGGTAGTACTACCAGTGAGGGTAATGGAACCGGCACCACCAACCACCTGGCCGCCGCCAGGCCCAGCAAACGCCAGCGGCACAGCAACGCTATTGATTAACAGCGCTATGTAAAAAACGCTATTAACCCTGACATTAGCCACACCACGTTGATCTGTTGCCTTTTTTGCCATATTCCCGCTCGCTTGATACCATTTTTGTACACGCAATACCCTGTACCATTGTGTGTCGCTAATTAATAATTAACTCACCATTTGGACTATAAGTTCCGTTTGACAGCACTAACACCAGGGTATCATCAGCCACGGAATCTGTTCGGCTCACCGCAAACCCGGTGTAGTTGGTGTTATCCACTGCAGGAACATCACAGTTTATCAGTGTGGCAGCAACCTTATATAGGCTCGTGCCACTAATGGGAGTAACCGTGCCATTAATTTCACAACCATCAAATATGGGAACATTAAAATTAGCTGCAAGCTGACTAGTTAATACCCCTTGTGCGTCAATCGAAAATACATAATTCGGGCCAACAGCCCCATCTCCATCCCAAAAACGGTCTTTAATGCGTGCTAGGTCAGCCACCTGATTGTTTGACTTCGCATAGGTCAGAGTAAATATCCCACTGCCGGCACCGCTGCCGTTCAACGTACCAGTAATTGATGAACCTGTTGTGATGGTGCCACTCACCGTGGCGGATATTGGATTTTTGCCGTTCGTATAAATGGTGAAATCAGCCTCAAAGGCCGCGCCATTGATGCGGGTAATGGTGCCATCATAAAGCAGTCCTTTTTCCGTACTCATCATCACGATCCGGTTACCATTCACCATGGCTTGCAAATCAGTAATGCTGATTGCCCCCCCCGCGCCGTCATCCACACTGGCGGTACCTTTATTGATATAGTACCCGGCCGGATCAGCATCAGACTGGGGGAGTATGCGAACCCCGTCACCACAACCTTGCAAAGCCAGGGCAAACAGCGCCAGCAGTAGCATCGGAAGGTGGGTGAAACGTGTTGTCTGGCATTGCGAAGTCATAGCGTTGTCCTTGTTAAGTGTTCGGCGCCCTTGGCAGAGGTGAAACGTGAACGCATCTTGGGGTGAAATAGAACGAAAATCCTACCACAATCCAGGGAATTTTTCGGCATCAGTCCACTGTCTGGGCAGATGTCTTTATACAGTACGTATGGGGCCCCCATGTATCCTTTCAGCCTGAACCATCGAGGCTATATTCAGCCTCGTATGTAGCTGCTATATACGATATGGGTAGTGCAGGTGGCGTTGATCTGCGAGGAAATATCCTCCATTGTTTGGTTCAGCCAGAATCCCAGAAAAAATCCAACATTGCCAATATAATCAACGCAAATCCAGACAAGGTAAACAGTGTATAAAACACGCGTGCCAGCACTCGGTCAAACAACGTCGTGTGTTTGTACAATATATCAGGGTCTGCCTCAAATCCCAGCCCCATAGACGTAGAGTTACGTTTAATTCTTTGTGCGATTGCTTTTGGTAGTGTTAGTGCTTGAGCCACGTTGAAAATATCCCAACCGCTTAAGAACTCAATACCTAATGCCTGCTTGGTTTCCGGATTTTTTCTCAATTTTCGTACAGTCACTTGGCCAAAAATGACATATAAAATCATTGACATAAACATGAAGAAAAATATTATCCCTCCCAACTTTGACATCAAGCTCACCAGAAACTCACCTTTTCCATAATTTGATCGTACCAACCTCCACTGTTCTTTTTAAGAAAACTGTTTGCTACTATAGAGACCGTAGCAGCCGTAACAATAAGACCGACCCAGCCAACGGGCGTAGCTACAGTAAAAAACATCAACGCCGCAGTACCCGCTCTCACGGCAAGCCCACCCACCCACGCACTTGCCGCAAAACTACTCGACTCAATAAACAGCTCCCGCTCCCAGTCGCCCTCCGCTTTGTACTCATTGTGTATATTGCCAATACGACTACCTACATCGACGAGCACCAAACCATTACCCAAAACCTTTCCATATTGACTAAAACGGCCCAGGGCAGAAGCCTGCACGACAGAGGTCAGTTGCAGCTTTTGGATATGGCGGCTACTGCGGGCGATATTCATGGCGCGGGTGCTGTTGTTCAGAGGAGTGCCCTTGCGCGGTGCTCCCTTTTGCGAAAGTGCAGTTATTTTGAGTTCGTATTGAAATCTTTGCTGCATGCTGCTAAAAGCGGCATGAATCGCCTGCCCGGCCGAGGCCGGAGTGACGCCGGGTGGACCCTTGCCGTGCATCACATCGCGATAGGTCAGCAAGGCACTCTGGTAGTGCTGTACGGTACTCGTGAAGGTGTTGCTGCGGGTGCCATGAACGGAGGCTGTCGAGCCGGCCAGGGCAGCGGAGGTATCACGCAATGCCATCATGGCGCTGCTGACGCCGACAACGTTATCCTGCCCCAGGGTAGCGGAAAGGCTATGAATATTGCGCGTATTGCCGCACAGCAGAGGCGGAATAAGGCCGGCCTCCGCGGGCGTTAACAGATCGATAGTGTAAGGTTTATAGGCCCACATGACACCGTGTTGCCCGTTGCACTGCAGGTCTTTGAGAGGTTCGCCACACATCTGCCTGAACTGCAAGTCGTTGTATATCTGACTGCTGATGAGTATTTCTGTCATGCCAACTCCTTTTGTCAACGAATAATACCCTGCGCCGACGCCAATTTCTCCACACGCTGGATTGATCCCCCGTCCTGTCACACGGCACTTTAACACGGTGGACAATAGCAAGCGGCAAATCACCGGTGTAAACCCTGGTTTTTTCGCCTACTCACGGCCTTCCAGCAGATAAAATCAGCGCCCCTCAAGAGCGGCCAAAACCACAAAAAAATTGAGGTTTCAGATAGGCTTGGACTTGGCTCAAGAAAATGTGGATTTTCTGCCTATAATTACCGGTTATCAAGCCTCACAGCAGCATTATCGCTAAGTTTATTCCCTATTATCGCCTGCAAGTAAGCGCTCATGATTTCGCATGAAATCATTCCACCTTGATACAGATCAAAGATATACCCCACTGGCATGAGTAAGTCTGTGGGGGGCATATCGCTCGCTTATTAAAGGACAGTCGATAGATAGCTTGATCTACGCCACAGACCAATACTATTGAGATAATGGGTCTGTTATTCAGGAAAAAACCCATTTCATGCTGAACGGGCATTAAATGGCGGATTATGTCGAGTTATTATGGCTAAACATCACTTGTCGGTAAGATTGATTGAAAATAACCAGAAACACTTCAATAGCGACGCTCTGTCAGGCGGCACGGCGTTATCCATTGATAGCGAACTGTGCGTAAACCTGCGTGGTCGCAGCTTATCCTGCAAGGCATGCACAAACCTCTGTGTTTCTTCAGCACTGCAACTGTCTGAAGATGCCGTCACCCTGAATGCCGATAAATGCACAGCTTGTGGCGCGTGTTTACCCGCCTGCCCCACTGGGGTTTTCAGTCTGCATGGTTTCTCTCCATCACATTTTTTAGATGAACTGAACAGCCATGGTGAGGTGCATATCCACTGTAGTGCTGGCACGGGTAAGAGCGATGGTTTTTCGATCCCCTGCCTTTATCTGCTGGATGCCCGTCTCGCCGCAGCTGCCTTTGCTGCCGGCACCCGGGTTTTTCACCTTGCTGGGCTCCATCACTGTGCGCAATGCGACAAAGGAAATGCAATCAATCACATCATGGCGACTCAGAACCGCCTGACGCAATGGTTTGGGGTCGATTCCGCACCACAGATAATTATCCCAACGGCTTTGTTGATCGGGCAGAAAAAAGCGCATCACCAAGATGAAGAACAACTCCCTCAGATGAACCGTCGCCAGTTCTTGCAACGAGCTGGATTGCGTATCGTGGCCGGTGCGAATCCATGCTCAATAGCCGATGAAGAAGATGACACGCTACCATCCCCTCAAGGTTTCAATCACCTCAGTATTGAACATCAGCGACCTGTCGAATACCAATCATTACTTGCCGAAAAAATGACCCAAAAAATTCCCGAACTGCCCTGGATAGCCAATGAAATTCCATGGTATGGCCGGGCCATCAATAATGAATGCAATAGCTGCCTCGTCTGCGGACAACGTTGTCCAACCGGCGCCCTGCAAGTGGAACACACGGACACGGGGCGCGGCATCAGTTTTAAAACCGAACTATGTACGGACTGCGGACTCTGTGCACAGGTTTGCCCGATGGATGCTATAAAACGCTACAAAATAAAAGACATGGCTGAAGTTATTGCCCCCCGCTCAGTGCTGATGTATCGCCACCACAGTACCTGTCCGCAGTGCGCAGGCGACTTTCTGCCACAAACGGAAGAAGAAACGCTGTGTTCTGCCTGCCAAAATGAACAGGCATTGGAAAATGAATGGCTAACACAGTGGATACAATAATCCAGCGCAAGAAATTTCAGTCTTACGCGGAAATTTATCATGCCGGAAATAGACCATGGCAAGTGATTTAGCGCTTAAAAACATGCATGGATAAAACAATAATCGTGGAGAGTCGTAATGGGTGAACGGATGTATGGCTTCAATGGTGTTTCTCCCAGTGCCGGCAAGCCAGGGCGAAAACGCTATGCCATGGTGATCGATCTGCGTCGCTGTACGGGGTGCAACGCCTGCACCGCATCGTGCAAAACTGCCTATGATGTTCCGCTCGGAGCATCACGTATCTGGTTGATGGAGGCGGAGACCGGGGAATTCCCCAATACCAAACGTAATGTACTACCAAGGTTATGCAACCAATGCGACCACCCCTCCTGCGTCCGTAACTGCCCGACCAAGGCGACCTTCAGACATCCCGATGGTTACGTGCTGCAACGCTATAACCGCTGTATCGGCTGTCGAACCTGCATGGTGGCCTGTCCCTATAATGCGCGCCATTTCCTGCCGGAATATCGCCGCGACCCACGCAATCCACGCAACGTCGCCGACAAGTGTGACTTCTGCATCGTGCGGGTAACCCGTGGGCTAGCGCCGATTTGCGTAACCTCCTGCACCGGTGGCGCCATCATTTTTGGTGATATAAACGATCCTGAGAGTGAGGTATCCCAAATTTTTCACGCCAATAAGACCTTTACCCTGCGACCTGAAATGGGCAATGCCCCCCAGGTTTTTTATATCGGTTTGAATGAGAAAATTGCCGATCCTGAGTTTGCCTTTCATCATCGCAGCAAACAGCTGCAAAAGCGCTACAACACTTTTAAACGCAACAGTGAGGTTGGCGGCGAAATGGCGGGCAACATCATCGATACCGATATGGGTCTTATGGGCTTGATACGTCAGGGGCTGAATAACTTCAGAACTTTCTTCAGAGACGCGCCCCATAAAATTTTCCGGGGGCTGTTCTAATGGAAGGTCAGATCATTGCCAACGCATTTCATCATGCTTACTGGGGCTTTCCCATTGCCACGTATTTCTGGTTAGTCGGCGCTTCCGCCGGTTCATTTGTCATCAGCACATTGGGCTGGGTTTTCGGTATCAAAAAATACAAGTCTACGGCCTTCTTCGCCTCCAATATGGCGATCGCACTACTGCTTATCGTACCGATAATATTGATTATTGACCTGGGTAAACCGTATCGTTTTTTCCATCTGCTAATGCTACCAAGTTTCAGTCATTGGTCGGCGCCCATGATGTGGGGTTCGATGTTTATTCTGAGCTATCCCATCGGCATGATGTTCTATAGCTATTTTGTCTACAAAAAAAATGAAAAGTGGGCGCGGATCCTCGGTATTCTGGCCGTGGTATTGGCCTTGTGCACCCACTGGTATACCGGCGTGGTCATACAATTGAATCCATCGCGCGTCCCCAATCATGCATCGGTGGCGCCGATTCTGTTTTTGACCGGCGCTTATGTCTCAGGCATCGGCCTGCTGAATATCTGTCTATGGATTCGCAATCGCTTCGTTGGCCCGGATAGCCAGGTATCGGCGGGACTGATCGCGGATATGGCCCGCTTGATGCTTTATGGCGTTGTCTTTGATCTGTTCCTGTTGTGGAACGAATTTCTGCATATGACCTACGGTTTTGGCGAAGAGTACACGATGCTCTACGACGTGCTTCTCGGGGCATTCCGCTGGCCCTATTTCTATCTGGAGATCGTCTGGGGTTTACTGTTTCCGCTGATCATCCTGATGATCCCCAAGATCAATCGTCAACTCCCCTGGGTACTCCTGGCCTCATTCATGTGCGCCACAGGTGTTTATGGCATGCGCATTTGGTGGGTAATGGCCAATTTCTACTATCAGGGACATTTCTAGGAGATCGTGAGTTGAAAATTACTCGACGTCAATTTTTGCACGGCAGTGCCGCCGCCACGGCGGCCATTGGCATCAGCACCAAGGCCCAGGCTATGGAACTGGCGCTTGGTAATAATTCCTACAACTACATCAAGCGTGGCGAGCCGCGAGAGCGGGTATTCACCTGCTCCCCGTTGTATATGCATGAAAA
>JALTPW010000739.1 GCA_026999335.1 Chromatiales bacterium | reverse complement strand
CAGCGATCATACCGCCCTTTTTCACCTATTTGGCCTTTGCCGTCAAGTGGTTATGTTTTTCTTTTAGCGGCTAATAAGCCAGGGCGCGGCAGCGCCCTGGCATTGAGACCGGTTACCCGGCCTCGATGAGGTGCATGTATTCCCGCTTGATCGAGGGAGCGGGGTCAGTTCTCGCATTGTAACATTCAGTGATAATGTTTATAAATTACAAATGTTATAATGCGAGAACTGACCCTCTTGACTCTCTTCCGGCATTTTGTCCGGCGGGTACTTGTAACGACGCAGAAGAACCCGCACCAGATTCCTGATCCTGGCGCGCACGCTGTCACGCACCAGCCAATCGACGTGGTGCTTTTGCGAAGCTTCTCGGTCAGTTCATAGGCGATCTTTTTGAGAACCTCATCGCCCAGCTCACGCACGGCGCTTTCGTTGTTGGCCAGAGCATCATAAAAAGCCAGTTCGTCGGGATTGAGGCCCAGGGCCTCTTCCCGTTTCATGGCTTCTTGAAAGTCCTTGGCCATGTCGATGAGTTCTTCGATGACCTGAGCGGTCTCGATGGCACGGTTGTGATATTTGCGCAGGGTTGCCAGCAGACGGTCACCGTATTTCTTTTCCTGCATCACATTATTGCGGGTACGGGCGCGGACTTCATCTCCGGAATCTCTTCCTTGTAGGTCTGAATCTGATTATAGGCATCCCACACATCGGCGTTTTCATCGGCCGGATCTTGAGTTCGATCACGGCCATGGGCAGACCGTTGATAAACACCACCACATCCGGGCGGCGGTTCATCTTGCTGCCAAGCACCGTGAACTGATTGACCACCAGAAACTGGTTGTTGTGCGGGTTTTCAAAATCGATGAGCTGGACGTGATCGGTTTTTTTACCTCTTTCTCCTTCCGGGAGAGAAACCGAGGGTGTGTATTCAATCTTGACACCATCGATCAACAGGCGATGAAAGGCGCGGTTGTTGTGAATCAGGGAGGGGTGGTCGGGCTTGGTGACACTATGCGCGGCCTCTTCGAGGGCGTTTTGTGGAAGGTGGGGATTGATGCGTTTTATGGCATCCATCAAACGACCGGCCAGCACCACCTGCCGGTAATCTGATCGTTCCGGCGCATTGCCATCGGGGGAAATATCCGGCCCATAAACGTATTCGAAGCCGCCCTCCTGGAACCACGAGAGGCAGAGTTGTTCGAGTTGGTCTTCAGCTATCATGAGCACTAACTGCTTCCAGTATTTCCAACTTTAGTTTCTCTGAAAATCCGTCTTCCATAATCAATGAAGTCACAATCTTCAACAACAACGCTTTTGAAACCTTGTCCTCTGCCAGCCACACCACAATATTTTCCATTTCCTGAACAAATGCCTTCACACAGTAATCATAACCATTCAATTCCAGAAAATAAGCGCCCAGAGTCAAGCTTGAGCGCTTATTTCCATCATTGAAGGCGTGAAACTTGTTGATGGAAAAAACCAGATGACACAGCTTTTCTTCAAAGCTCGGGTAGTACAAATCATTTTGTATATGCTCCAGAACACTATCTAACTGACCCAAATCCTTTGTACCAGATAGCCCGCCCGAATGTTCAATAATCCAGTCATGCACCCGTACCGCATGAATAACGTCAAAATAAAGGATCAAGCCATTCACATTAACGATCCTTCAAACGTTTTAGCACTTGCAAGGTTTTTGTATCAGAAAGCTGCTCTTCAAGAGATTTTGTTTTTTCACCCAGAAATCTTTCGAAATCCCCTTCCGGTATGGTTTGAATATAGTGTTCCAGCTTTTCGTGCAAGACATCGCGAAACCCAAGATCACGGCTGGCCATTCTCACCCTCGCGTCTTCAATAGCAGGCTTCAGAAATGGGTTATTCTCTGCCGTGTCCAATATTTCATCCAGCTCACGAGGTTTGAGTTTTCTGCCAAGTTGGTCATATTTTTCACGCATTTGCACCGCCAGCCCATGCTCAAAGCTCGCTATTGCCTTGAGTACCTCGGCATACATGGTGTCGCGTGTTTTATCATTTTTTGCCAGCTTCAATATTTTTTTGTATTCAAGCGCTTTTTCACAAAAAACAGCCTGATAAATCTTGTCTGTGTACACCGCGTATTTATGGTTTCCCATCGCAAGATAATCCCTCAGGGCATCAGTGAATTGCTTACGATAGCTGTCTTCCATGTAGGCGGCGGGCAAATAATCCTGATCCCGTTGATTGATAAACCGTGTATGCCCACCCGCTTTTTCCGCGACTACATCGATCACGATATCCAACATCCGGCTACGAATGGCTTTTGCCCGCTCACTTTCTGTAACCAGCATGGCAACATTTAACACTGCCCGGAAAGAAAGCACACCAACCGAAGGGGCTTTGGGATCAATGATGTCGACGACATTCGTGTCGTCAACATAAGCTAACTTTATGTTTCTCAAGGCATTTCCCTTGAGTATGCGGTAGCCATTCGCCCGAACCTCATCGCCATATCGGGTCAAATAACGATCTATGGTGCGCTCATCAACCGCCAGAAGCTCCGCAACCTGAGACTTGGTAAAAATGACTTCATCCTCAAACAGTAGCCCCCCAAGCGCCAGATGCTCCTCCAGTTTTTCCAGGGCATAACGGTTATTCAACACATTTTGCCTGGCCACCATTGAATTGGTTAAGTCATGACTCATATTGGCACCTTTATGGACTCGAAAGCAGTGAAGCAATTTTCGTCGAAAAGCATTCTGAAGAAAGATACCCCACAACGCGCCCCTGGTTCATGGAAATGATTTTATTATCAACAGATTGCATGAAACATATTTGGCCTATTTTTCAAGAAAAAAGCAGCTTTTTTCTTGAATATTTTACCGAGGATGCACGTCTGATAGTCATCAGCAGACACCCTGGCGAACTATCCGGAATTTCCGGATAGTTGATTCCGGCATCAATTTCTTTGCCCTAAAACAGCATTTGATATGGGTCTGGCCATCTTCGGCCTGGTAGAAGATGGCCCACCAGGGCCGGAAGTGAAGTCGATGCTGTTATCGGAGCCTGTCATGCGACGGCCTTGGTCTGCGCGGCTTCTTCGTAGCCGGCCAGTCAGTACAGTCTGGCGGTAATCGCTGCGCTCTGGCGAATCGCCATCCGAGGCGATGTCTGGGCCATAGGCGTACTCGAAACCATCCGCATGAAACCAGTCAAGGCAGAGCTGTTCGAGTTGATCTTCAGTAATCACGCTATTACTTATCCGTTGTTGAGTATGCCTGCTGAGGGTGTGTTGGCGTCGCTGGAAAAGCCATTGAGAGTAATCGTGGTCTTTATCACGGATAATGGGCTGCCAGCTCTTCGCGGCGTTCCTCGAAGGCGTCGCTGACGTATTTGAGAAAGATGAGCCCCAGCACGGTGTGTTTGTAGACGGCGGCATCAAGGTTGGAACGGAGTTTGTCAGCGGATGACCAGAGTTTTTTGTCCAGGTCGTTGAGGAATTGTTGTTCGGTTTGATCCATTAATTTTGATCCATTAATACTGCTTTCAAAATGTGTCGATGGCGGGTTTGATCTTCTGTCAGCGACCGTTGCCTGAACCGGCCAGGGCCTCCTTTTCCAACCTGCTGATCTGTTCCACAATCCAGTGCCAGTCGGCAGCCTGATCCAATTTCAGTTGCCGTGTATCCTCTTTCTGGTTCTGCATGTCGAGGTCGTGCCATTCTCCATTTTTGGCAGCAAGATCGATTTCCAGCGAGATTTCGTGGCCTGCCAGCGTCCACTCTGCCTGCACACCGCCCTCGGCGGTTGGGTACAAGTAAGGAAGCGAGGGTTCATCGGGGTAATGCTGGACGAATACCTTTCCCAGCCAATCAAGGCCGCTATGTTCGGGGGCGAAACCCAGACCATCGAGCAACCGTCTTTCAGACTTCGAAATTCATCCAGGCGCGCCCTCGTTAAGCGGGGACGGAAATAGGGCGTCGACTTGTTCATAAATTGGCACCCTTTACGTGGAGTCGTCGGGTTGTATTTTGCAGAGACTTCGACAAGTTCAACACAAAAAACCCGCCGATTTGTGCATAACCGCGAACGGGCATAGGCATGGCGGGTGTATTGAATTCAGTATCAATACCCCGCATCAATAAATCAATCATTTTTTGTGCTCTATTTCATCCCTAGTGTAGTGTCCTGAATATAATACACATTCAGAACAGGTACGGGCTCTCGTCACGGACACCACTCAGTGTAAGGACTGATGGCTCAGTCTACGGCCCTGACAAATAACGTCAATCGATTGATGTTATTTGAAAATTTCTTCTTTCTTATTGATAAACATAGGGTTACATTCACCAACAAGCGGCATAACAGTCCGTTGGCTGGCGGATATACCCCACTCTGCCTCGCCCGTGGCTACCATTCCGAGCCTGTTTTCCCAATCCACAAAACAGGATCCATGCGCACTTCTCTCTTTGCATTGAGCCAAACCGGTGGAAACTCCTCAGCAAAATCGTCAAGGTCTCGACGAGCCCGCGACCTGTACTACACTGAACACTACTTTCTGCACCAGCCAAAGCACCACTTCCAGCTCACGGGCATTACCCTCGAAGCATTCACGGTTGCTGGCGTAGCCACTAATCTGGTGCACTGCGCAAACACGATCACTTGCAAAATCTATTCATAAGGACTCTGCGCCTTCGTTGAGGATATCGATATAGCACTGGTAGGCGAAGATGCGGTTGCGCTGTCTGCCGCTGATTTCGTGCACAACACCCAGTGTAGTGAGGGTTTTCAGCGCCTTGATGGCGATCAGCAGGCAACCCGTGTACCCGTTTTGCCATCAAGAAAGGGATGGATATTGCACATGAGCCAGCGCCGCCTTCAGCAGAGCCGAACCTGGTTGATGGAGAAATTGTTCCAGTTCGCCCATGCATTTATCGATGCATGTGATGATGGCGGAACGAAGCCGGCATTCCCGGGGCATATACCACCCATCCAGTTCTGCGAGCGGCGAAACTCGCCCGGCTGCTTGTCCGCACCTCGCGCCAGCAATCTGGCGTGGATTTCGCGGATCAGCCGGTTTGAAATGTAGATAACACTAAGACTACGGTGCCTATCTTTTAATCGGGGTTTGCGCAAACTGGAGCAAACCCTCATAAAATAACCCCTACCTGCCCGGACGCCCCTTAAAAAGCATGACATTTCAAGCCTTATTTAAGCAGGTTTAAATGATTAAACCTGCTATTTAAGCTTTTCGCCACTTTCTTTAATAACCACTTAATTACCAGACAGGCAGGGTTATCGTGGATAACCTGCGACAACCACGCGGTATTCATTGGCCTGCCCGCCGCTTACCGCTACAATCCCGAGCCTGTTTTCCCAATCCGAACCCACACAGCAGGTAGCCATGCGCACTTCCCAGTTTTTGCTCGCCACCGTCAAGGAAACCCCCGCCGACGCGGAGGTCATCAGCCATCAGTTGATGTTGCGCGCGGGCATGATCCGCAAACTGGCCTCCGGTCTCTATACCTGGCTGCCCATGGGCCTACGGGTGCTGCGCAAGGTGGAAAATATCGTCCGCGAGGAGATGGATCACGCCGGGGCGCAGGAACTACTGATGCCGTCGATACAACCCGCCGAGCTGTGGCAGGCGTCGGGCCGCTGGGAGCAATACGGGCCGGCGCTGCTGCGCCTGCGCGACCGCCATGGGCGCGAGTTCTGCTATGGCCCCACCCACGAGGAGGTGATCACCGATCTGGCGTGTCACGAGCTGCGTTCCTACAAGCAACTGCCGGTGAATTTCTACCAGATCCAGACCAAGTTCCGCGACGAGATCCGCCCGCGCTTCGGCGTCATGCGCGCACGCGAATTCCTCATGAAGGACGCCTATTCCTTCCATGCCGATCAGGATTCGCTGAACGAGACCTACCAACGCATGTTCACGGCCTACACGCACATCTTCACCCGCCTGGGGCTGAATTTTCGCCCGGTGCTGGCGGATACCGGCGACATCGGTGGCAATGCCTCGCACGAATTCCATGTGCTGGCGGCATCCGGCGAAGACGCCATCGCCTTTTCCTCGGAGAGCGACTACGCCACCAACGTGGAGCTGGCCGAAGCAGTGGCCCCGGCCGACGGACGCCCGGCACCCACTGCCGAGCTACAGGTGGTGGACACGCCCAATCAACGCAGTATTGCCGAGGTATGTGATTTCCTCGACATCGATCCCGCGCAGAGCGTAAAAACCCTGCTGGTGAAGGGCAGCGAGACGGACGTGGTGGCGCTGGTACTGCGCGGCGATCACGCGCTGAACGAGATCAAGGCGGAAAAACTACCGCAAGTGGCCGCGCCGCTGACCCTGGTGGGCGACGAGGCGGTGCACGCCTGCTGTGGCTGCCCGGCCGGCTCCATCGGTCCACGCAACATCGCCGCACCACTGATCGTCGACCGCGCAGCCAGCGTATTGGCCGATTTCGTCTGCGGCGCCAACGAAGACGGCAAGCATCTCAGCGGTGTCAACTGGGGCCGTGACCTGCCCGAGCCCGGTACTGACAACGTACAGGTCGCCGACCTGCGCAACGTGGTGGAGGGTGATCCCAGTCCGGATGGCAAGGGCCGGCTATCCATCAAGCGCGGCATCGAGGTGGGTCACATCTTCCAGCTCGGCAGCAAGTACGCCGAGGCGCTCAACGCCACGGTGCTGGACGAGTCCGGCAAGGCGGTGGTGATGCGCATGGGCTGTTATGGCATCGGCGTATCGCGCGTGGTGGCCGCCGCCATCGAACAGAATCACGATGAACGCGGCATTATCTGGCCCAACAACATCGCCCCCTTCCAGGTCGCCCTGCTGCCCATGAACATGCACAAATCGCAGCGCCTGCGCGAGGCGGTGGAGAAACTACACGATGAACTCATGGCCGCTGGCATCGACGTGCTGCTGGACGACCGCAAAGAACGTCCGGGTGTGATGTTCGCCGACATGGAGCTGATCGGCATCCCGCACCGCATCGTGCTGGGCGAGCGGGGACTGGACGCCGACAACATCGAATACAAGGGCCGTCGCGACAGCGACAAACAGGACGTGGCGCTGGCGGGCATCGTCGATTTTCTGCGTGACAGGCTCAAAGCATAAACCACACCGATTGCGTAGGGGCAATGCCCACCCTACAAACGGCATCGGCCGTCAATGTTTCTGATTTATGATTGGCGGATCATTGTCGTTTTTTATACTTTACCGGGTGCACCACCAACACGGTGAAAACCGACAGCAAGTAGCCCGGGTTGAGCGTAGCGAAACCCGGGAGATTCAAAGGACAGACCGACACGTCGATAATCAATGACATGAAACACCGACAGCAAAAATCCGCGAAAAATGTCCTTCGCCGTGCTCTACCAATGGTGTTGGCGCTACTGCTCGCCCTGCCCGCAAGCTCACTGGCCGCCACCCAGGAACGCCCGGACGACAGCCTGCGCGCACATCTGACCAAGGCCATCAGCGAAAGCGACAGCTTCGAAGACCGCTTCGCCGCCGAGGTCTGGCTGCTGGACATGTCCAACCGCCTCAAGTCACGCGTGCCCAACGACGCCGAGCGCCTCAACCTGCTGAAAAACATCCATTACGAAGCCAGCAAGGCCGATCTGGCACCGGAACTGGTGCTGGCCGTGATCAACGTGGAGAGCAATTTCAACCCCTGGGCCATCTCCTCCGCCGGCGCCCAGGGCCTGATGCAGATCATGCCTTTTTGGCTGAAGGAGATTCCCGAGGCCGGCGATAATCTGTTCGACATGCGCACCAACCTGCGCTTTGGCTGCACCATCCTCAAGCATTATCTAGACAGGGAAAAGGGTGATTTCACCCGCGCCCTGGCCCGTTACAATGGCAGCCTGGGCAAGACCTGGTATCCCAACCTTGTCTTCACGGCCTTGCGCAAGCGTTGGTACAAGGCCCGCTGAAAGGGTAGGAGCGGGCCATGCCCGCGATGGTCTATCCGACATGCAGGGATTATTTTAGGACTTGTGGGAGCGGCTTCAGCCGCGAATAGAATCATATCCCACCATCATGGCAAAAACATCGCGGGCATGGCCCGCTCCTACCGATAACGATAAATGGATAGTCTGATCGAAGACTGGGGGCTGTGGGGCTTGTTTCTCAGCGCCTTTATCGCCTCGACTCTGATGCCCGGCGGCTCCGAGGCCGTGCTCTCGGCCCTGCGCCTGCACGACGCCCACGCACCATTACTTCTGCTGACCATCGCCACCCTCGGCAACACCCTGGGCGGCATGAGTTCATGGCTGATCGGCCGCTTGCTGGCGCGACGCTGGCCGGCTGGGCGAGTGCACAAGCCATCGCAGCAGCGCGCCATCCGCTGGCTCGAACGCCATGGTAGCCCGCTGCTGTTGCTGTCATGGCTGCCGGTGGTCGGTGATCCCTTATGTGTCGCTGCTGGCTGGCTGCGCATCGGCTTTTGGCCGGCGCTGGTATTTATTGCAATAGGAAAAGCGGCACGCTATGGCGCCATCTTGTGGCTGCTGAAAGACTATTAACCACAACACCCGGTAGGAGCGGGCCATGCCCGCGATGGTTTCTGCGCCAAGGTTCCATCAGTGCACTTGTAGGAGCCCCTTTAGGCACGACAGTTGATAAAAATTGTCGTGCCTAAAAACGCTCCGACAACATCATAGACGAGCAATCGCGGGCATGGCCCGCTCCTACGGCGGGGTAATCCAGCGCGGCTCAGTTACCGCGCGAGGGCCAGGAAAAGATCAGCACAAAACTTCCC
>JALTPW010000738.1 GCA_026999335.1 Chromatiales bacterium | reverse complement strand
TGCACCGTCAGATCCACCGGTCGCTTCGCCGTCTTGAAGGGCGAGCCAGGCAGGGCCGAGAGGGCACCGACCTGGTGCTGGATGCGATAGGCCGAAATATCATTGGAAGCGGCGTTCGCAACATAAGCGTAATGCCCGTTCGGCTCCACGGCCAGCGCCACCGGCTCCTTGCCGGCGGCAAAGGGGGAGCCGTGCTTGCGACTGTCGATCAACAGCGGCATGGTGCTGGTGAGGTAGCGGAATACGGAAATATCATTCGATCCGGCATTCACCACGAAAACATAGCGCGCCGCAGGATCGAGGGTCACCGCCACGGGCCGGCGGCCGGTTCGTACCGGCGCACGCTGCACCGGGCGAGGAATACCACTGTCCGGGTCGAGGTACCAGGCCATCAGAGTGTCATCGTCACGGTTGACGGCATACAGGTACCAGCCGTTGACGTCGATGGCCATTGCGACAGGCCGCCGGCCGGTGGCCACCGTACCGTCCGCCACGGCGCTAAAACCCGAGGAACCCATGCGCAGGGTCGTGAGCGTATTACCGTCGGTATCGGCGGCATAGGCGAAACGCCCGTCGGGGCGCACCGCCACGACCCGCGCCGCGCCACCGGTGTTGGCCATCGCCCTGACAGAAATATTGTCCCGCTCCCCTTTGCCCAAACCCTCCTCAGCCAAAGCAAAAATCGCCAGCCCGGCGGCATCCCGGGCAACGACGAGCCACGGTGGCGATGGTGCCACCGGCTCGCCCGCGGCCAGAACCAGATCCCAGGGACCGGAACGGGTCTTTATGGTCTCCCGCAGCCGCAAGATACCCGTCGTGATATCCACGTCCAGCAGAGCGACATCATTGGACTCATAGTTCGGCACATAGGCCTGACTGCCATCGGTATTAAACACCAGCGCCACGGGCCCCGTGCCCCCGGTGGTGAAGGGTGAGCCCGGCACGGGGCTGAGCCGGCCCGTGGTGGAATCAAGGGCATGCACCGCGATCTCGCTGGTGGACCACTGACTGACGTAGACAAAACGCCCGGAGGGATGCACGGTGATGCTGTAGGGGTTAAAACCGGTAAAGAAGGGACTATCCACCACCGCCGTCAAGTGGCCGCTATCCGGGTCAATGCGAAACACACTGATGCTGGCCGCCGCCCAGTTGACCACGAAGGCAAAACGCCCGGCCGGATCCAGGGCCATATGGTAGGGAATGCCACCCGCACCGGCGGGCACGTCTGCCATTTTTAACGCACGGTAATCAATCGCATCGATCTTGGCCACGGTAAAGGGCGAGTCCGGCATTTCGTGCAAGACACCGCTTTGCGGGTCGATGGTGTAAGCAGAGACACTGTTGGAATAGCCATTGACGGCATAGATAAAGCGCCCCGAAGGGTGCATCGCCACCGAGCGTGTGCGCTTCTGGGCCTTGAAGGGCGAGCCGGGCAAGGCTCTAAGCACACCACTCTTAGCATCAAAGGCATAGGCGCTGACACCACCAAAACGAGCCGCCACGTAGACAAAGCGGCCCGAGGGATGAAAAACGATGTCGAAGGGTGAGCGGGCTCCGGTTTCAAAGGGTGAGTCGGGCACGGGAGCCAAGTCACCGCTGGTGGGATCCAGGCGGAATACAGAGATGAGGTTTTCGGCCTTCGAAATCGCCAGCACAAACCGGCCCGACGGATGCATCACCACGGCCGGTGGTGATTTGCGCAGGGGAATATGCCCCAGGTGACGCATGCGGCCATCGGCCTCGACCTGATAGCGGGAGAGACTGAAATCCAGGCCGTTGACGGTAAATGCAAAACGCGCCGGCCCGGCATCGGCCACCGCCACCAGCAACACGCAGGCAAAAATGGGCAACCGTCGCAAAGTCACTCCGAGGCGGAACATACGGGACAACATAGCGCAATAGCGTGCCACAGACTTAAGCGCAGCCTAAGGCACGGTGGTGCAGGCTTCGGAGCCGCCCACCATCCAGCTCACTCCGGTGCGGCCATTGCCTGGCGAGCCCCGGGAACCGCAGTTATTCGCCGACCAGTTACCACTAGTGGCAAAGCTGTAGACCTTGAGCACCGCGCGGTTGTAGTAGGGCCCATTGACGTAACCCGCGCGGGTGCCGTTGCGCACCTGGTTACCCGTGGAAGCAAACCCGCCTTCCGGCCCCACATCATTGAGGTTCACCAGAAATGCCTTGTTTTTCCAGCCGTGCGGCACCGCCACATGACACAGGTTACAGCGGAAGTCACTCACCAGACCGACATGGAAACGGTGCATATTGATACGGGTGCTCCCCGGCGAACACATCATGCCGCAGGAGGAACCACCAAAACCGCTGGCCTGGGTGATGCCGGCGGTGGAGGCATATTGTTCATACTCGTGACACTTAAAACACAGATGGTCGCTGGATGCCGTATCCTCACCGGTACCCAGACGGTTGGTAAAGTCATTGGCCGCCGAACCCGGCACGTTGCCACTCCAGTCACCCTTGAGTAAAAAATAGTTGCTCGAGCCGTGCGGCCCCCACGCCGCGCCATTTTCCTGCCCCGGATCCGGATCCACGGTGCCCGCCGCCGTATTCGAGCCATGGCAGTCGGTGCAGTACATGGTCTGGGTACCGACGGCATTATTGAAGGGGGTGATCCAGTTATTGGCATTGGCCTGCCGAACGGCGGTCGTGCGACCCGTGTCATTCGTCACCGGATGCCAGCCACGGTGGTTGTTGCTATTGAAGAGGGGGTCTGCACCACCATCGGCACCCAAGGACACCTCTCCCCTGTGTGAATCCGGTGAATTATATTCCTGCGCCTGATCGGTGTACTGCCCCATGTTGTTCACTCCCGGAGGCGTCGTGACGCCACTGGCACCCAGAGTAGGCGGTGTATCGTAAGCGTAGTTGGAGTGGCATTTGAGACACACTTGGTATTCGCGTGTCACGTAGGGCTCAGTGACACTGGTGGTGCCGGAGGTGCCGGGATCACCGCGCTTGACGATGAAGTCCGTTGGCCCAAGATTGAAATTATTACTGGCATAGACCGGCTCCACACCCCAGGCGCCACGCAACACGCCGGAGGCGATATT
>JALTPW010000737.1 GCA_026999335.1 Chromatiales bacterium | reverse complement strand
AAATCGTAGAGCCCGCTGCCGACGGGATTTTCCACCTCGCTAAAAGGCGCCGTGCCGACATTGTAGCCGGCGAAGACGTATTCGCCGTTACCGTCCACGGTATTGGCGAGCGCCAGGATCTCCGCCAGGTTTTGACGGATTTCATTGGCCAGGGCCGTACGATTGGAGGCGGACTGACTGCCGTTGTTACCCTGGATAGCCAGTTCACGCGAACGCTGCAAGACATTGATGGTCTGCGTGAGAGCATTCTCCTCGCTGAGCAGGCGGCTTTCGGCCATATCGGCATTTTCCTGATATTGTGTGGACGTATCGATGTTCTGCTGCAGGGCAATGACCTGCGTGGAACCGATGACATCGTCCGAGGGAGACAGAATACGTTTGCCGGTGGCCACCTGCTGCTGGGTGTAGCTCAGTTCCACCTGCCGATCCATCATGCTGCGGACGGCCTGGGACTGCATCTGTGCGGTGGAAATACGCATACCATGATCCTTTCTTTTGTAACGTCTCATCGCGGGCATGGCCCGCTCCTACACAATTACCTGCCGGCCACGTTGAGCAGGGTCTGGAACAGAGTATCGGCCACTTTGACCAACTGGGCCGCGGCCTGG
The DNA here is from genome assembly GCA_026999335.1 of Chromatiales bacterium. Taxonomy (GTDB): domain Bacteria; phylum Pseudomonadota; class Gammaproteobacteria; order SZUA-152; family SZUA-152; genus DRQN01. Next base: position 2,461 of record JALTPW010000737.1, on the reverse strand, counting down.
TAGGCCTGCTGATACTTGATCAGGTCGGCGGCCTCTTCATCGAGGTTCACACCGGAGACGGCACTGTTCGCTTCGATGGCATTGTCCAGCAACGCCTGCTGCGCTTCGCTGTTGACCTTGGCCTCGCGGGTCTTGACCCCGACATCGGCCAGCACCTTGCCGTAGGACGATTGATAGGTTTCGCTGCCGCTGCCCAACAATTTCTGCGTCTGCAGACCGGCCAGGGCCAGGGCATTGCTGTTGTCACCACTGGCGTTACCGCTGGCGGCGGCGGCAAACTCGGCCCCCGAGGCAAGGGCGACATTCATATCGCGGGCGCCATAGCGCACCGGGCGAATCAAGAAACTGTCGCCGGTGGCAACCGTACCACTCAGGTCAAGGGTGATCCCTTCACCGGCCACCGTGCGCGGCAGTCCCGCCGTGCCAAAACCGCTGTCCACCAGCGTGTTGTCGGACAGCCGCAGCAGGGAAAAATTAGCGCCGTCATAGCTCAAACGGTACTCCGAGGCCTTGAGCTGAGCGGAGTCATTGATGGTCACCGCCACCGTACCGCTGGCGGCATTATTGTTGACGTTGGCAAAAACGGTCGGACTGGTGGTATTGATGGCAGCGAAAAACAGGCCGCCGGGATTGCCGTTCAGATCATCACCCAGTTGGTGCTGGGCATTAAAGGTATCGGCCATGCCGATGGCAATGCGGCCCAGGCCATCCTGCGCCGGATCCAACACGTTGCGGCGAAAATCCATCAAACCACCCAATTGCCCACCATTCAACTGACTGCCGATGGGAATACTCGTGGTGCGACTGGTAAAGATGATTTCCCGCTGAGCAGGATCAAAACTGCCACGGGTGGTACTCAGGGTAGCGGCTTCGGTACCCAGCACCAACGCCTGACCGCTACCGATAAAAATATTGGTCGAACCATCACCCGCCTCTACCCGGTTGACCGACACCAGTTCGGCGAGACGGTTGATCTGCCGGTCGCGCTGATCCAGCAAGTCATTCGGTGGCTGCCCGGAGGCGCTGGCACGGGCGATGACAATGTCTTGATTCAGCTCCGCGATGGAACCGGCAATGCTGTTGACCTCCGAAGTAAACATCTCCGTCTGCGTGTTGACCTGGTCACGCAGGCTATCGAATTCCCGGTTCAGCGACTGAAAACGAGCGGCCAGCGTAGAGGCCTCCGAGACCATGACTTCACGGCTGGGAATGGAGGTCGGATTGTTGGAAACATCCTGCACCGCATTGAAAAAAGCCTGAATCGACGGGCTCAGGCTGGAGGACTCACCCGCCAGTGAGTTATCGACCCGTGCCGCCAGGTTATACAGGGTGTCCATCTGTTGGAAGGAAGAGGTACGGCTGGCCACCTGATTGCCCAGAAACTGGTCATAGATCCGGCGCACGGTGCTGATTTCGACACCATTGCCCACAAATCCCGAACCATTGGGGGTAGGCGTGCGCGACACCAGCTCGGCACTCTGCCGGCTATAACCCGGGGTGTTGACGTTGGTGATATTGTTGCCGACCACCGCCAAGTTGCGCTGATAGGCCGTGAGACCGGAAATTGCTGTAGCGAGTAAATCTGCCATAGTTACACTCCGCACCCCGCCCGGCCGCTGTGACCAGCGCTGGAGGTGCTGCCAGACAGCCCCGAAAAGAGGTTGCCCTTAAATTTAGCGACCGCCGTCACAAATTCTTTAGAAACCGCTAAAGGAATCGCTGATGATGTCGGGACGAAAAAAATTGAGATTTTTGCTCATGACTTCATCCGAGGCGCCTAATCGGCATCCCGCCCCGCACTGACGGCCGACAGGGAACGCGCCATGGGTTCGCCATCGATGATGCCGATGATCTTTTCGGCATAGTCCGGATCCGTCGCATAACCGGCCCGCGCCAGCTCACTGACAAAGCGATGACTGTCCGTGGCCAAGTCCAGTGCCGGACGATAGCGGGTACTGTTCTGCAGGAAATTCACATAATCATCGAAACTGTCGGCGAAGGAATCATAGGCACGAAATTGCGCCCGCTCACGGCCAAAGGCGCCATTGCGGAATTCCTGCGTATCGACGCTGATTCGTTCACCATCCCAGCGGGCATCCGCCTTGATGTTGAACAAATTGTGGCTACTGCGGCCATCCTCGTGGCGGGACACAAAACGCCCCCAGCCGGTCTCCAGCGCCGCCTGCGCCAGCAGCACAGCGGGATCCACACCCAGCTTATCGGCCGCCTGACGGGCCTGTGGCCAAAGTGTCTTGACAAAATCCTCCGCTGTGGCCAACACGGTTTTCTGCACCACCGGCCCAGAGGCCATCATCGGAGATTCAACGGCAACGTGAGACGCCGATGGCAGGCGGGCATCCAGATAGTCACGCAATGTGCGAATACGATCCACCGCCGCAGCCTGCGCGGAAGTATTTTCCATACCCTTGCCCAGCCCCTGATCACTGCGCAGTTGCTGCAC
>JALTPW010000736.1 GCA_026999335.1 Chromatiales bacterium | reverse complement strand
TATCCACCTTAAGAATCGCCAGCTCTCGCTACGCTCGATGGGCGCTTCTAAATACCAAATTCCGCCACTTTCGCGTCATTAAACGGGTTAGCAACAGTACCCACCCATGCTGCTTATTCCAGCCTATCCACCTTAAGTATCGCCAGCTCTCGTTACGCTCGATGGGCGCTTCTAAATACCAAATTCCGCCACTTTCGCGTCATTAAACGGGTTAGCAACAGTACCCACCCATGCTGCTCATTCCAGCGTATCCACCTTAAGTATCGCTAACACTCGCTTCGCTCGTTGAGCGCTTCTAAATACCAAATTCCGCCACTTTCGCGTATTCGATTCGTCCTGCGTAACAGAAAACACAGTATACCACCGACAAAAAACCATCGTCACAAACAAATAAGGCCCGGCAATTGCCGGGCCTTGTCGTTTGGTGGGCCATCAGGGACTCGAACCCCGAACCAATTGATTAAGAGTCAACTGCTCTACCAATTGAGCTAATGGCCCGTAACGCGATGCCATAGGCACCCAACACTGGCTGACACAATCCACCGGATTCTACCTCAAGCGGATCACGCCCTTCAAACTTCAAAAATGGGGTGGACGATGGGATTTGAACCCACGACCACAGGAATCACAATCCTGCGCTCTACCGACTGAGCTACGCCCACCATATCAGCAGGGCGGCGATTATACATGAAGCCACCCTGAATTGAACACCCACAAGGGTGCTTCCAGCTGTCCTACAAATAACGACACCAAATTGGCGCGCCCGGCAGGATTCGAACCTGCTACCCTCGGCTTAGAAGGCCGATGCTCTATCCGCATGAGCTACGAGCGCAGAGAACCAGCCTGCCCGCATCGCGCCGACTGACTATGTCGCATATAGCCAACAAATACTGGTCGGGGTGGAGGGATTCGAACCCCCGACATCCTGCTCCCAAAGCAGGCGCGCTACCAGACTGCGCTACACCCCGAACCGAGGCGGCGCATTATAACGACGTTATTCCCACAACGCCATCCGCAAACACATCTTTCAAGCACTCTCCCCATCAACAACACGAATTGCGAAGTACTGCGGCGGCGTGAGATCATAGCGCCCCGTTTTTACCGTCGGCTTTACTAAATGAGCGCACAGATCATTGACGGCAAGGCCATTGCCGCAGAACTCCGCCTGCAGACCAAGCAGCGCGTCGACGCACGCCGGCAACAGGGCCTGCGCCCACCGGGCCTGGCGGTGGTGCTGGTCGGCGCCGACCCCGCCTCACAGGTCTATGTCGGCAGCAAGCGCCGCGCCTGCGAAGAAGTCGGTTTTATCTCCAAGTCCTACGACCTGCCGGCCGGCAGCAGTGAAGACAGCCTGCTGTCTCTCATCGACGAACTGAACGCCAACCCGGCCATCGACGGCATCCTGGTGCAGCTGCCACTACCCGCGCACATCAGCGACGAAGCCATCATCGAACACATCGACCCGCAAAAGGATGTCGATGGCTTTCACCCCTACAACATCGGCCGCCTCGCCCTGCGCCACCCCACCCTGCAACCCTGTACACCGCGCGGCATCATGACCCTGCTGGAACGCAACGGACTGGAGGTTCGCGGCATGGACGCGGTGGTAGTGGGCGCTTCCAACATCGTCGGCCGCCCCATGAGCCTGGAACTGCTGCTCGCCGGCTGCACCGTCACCACCTGTCACCGCTTCACCAAAGACCTGGAATCCCATGTGCGGCGCGCCGATTTGCTGGTGGTGGCCGTGGGCAAACGCGGCATCGTCCCGGCCGAGTGGATCAAACCCGGCGTCATCGTCATCGATGTGGCCATGAATCGCAACGAGGCCGGCAAACTGGTGGGCGATATCGACTTCGAGGCCGCTCGCGAACGGGCCGGCTGGATTACCCCGGTGCCCGGTGGCGTTGGGCCGATGACGGTGGCGACACTGTTGCAGAATACCGCAGACGCGGCGGACAAGCGGGACGGGATTCAGTCCACCTGATTTGGAGCGGGCCATGCCCGCGATAGCTTCCGTGCCCAGGTTGGGTCAAAACACTTATAGGGGCGCCTTCCATAGGTGCTTTTTTCGACAACATCGATTAACACGGAGGTCACAGAGACGCAGAGAAAACCCTTTCAATAATCCCTGCGTCCTCTGCACCTCCGCGGTCTCTGTGTTTCTTTTCCTTCTCAGAAAAACCTATCGCGGGCATGGCCCGCTCCTACCGGCACAGCGGTTATTCCCGCCGCCAGGTCGTGCCCTGTGGGCTATCCTCCAGCACTGATGCCCTGCACGCCAGCTCATCACGCATTGCGACGTGCCGATTTTCTGGCAGTGGGCAGGCGTGGCATCGTCCCAGCCAAGTGGATCAAACCCGGCACCATCGTCATCGATGTGGCCATGAATCGCAACGAGACCGGCAAACTGGTGGGTGATACCGGCTTCGAGGCCGCCCGCGAACGGGCCGGATGGATTACTCCGGTGCCCGGTGGCGTCGAACCGATGACCGTAGCGACACTGTTGCAGAATACTACGGACGCGGCGGACAAACGGGATGGGATTTAGACCACCTGATTTTGGAGCGGCCCCCGGGCCACGACGGATGACCCGAGCGCCCCCATCAAGGCGCGGAGATGCGTTCCACAGCGGCGCATTACGACGCCTTTTGGAGGGGGGAGGAGACCATCTCATCAGGCTACGTTTCTGCGCAATCCATTGAAATAATAAATTTTTAATCCAGAATCAGGGGACAGATAAAACTTACAAAGCCATGCATGTAGGGTGGTCACTGTGCCCACGCGGTTGACGCATATTCCACGTGGGCATGAAAAATCTGCCCACCCTACCAGGTTTTTTGTAGGGGGCCGTCAGGGGCAGCGCACCTATTTCTCGATCTGGCTGACATCCCGCACCGCACCGCGTGAGGCGGAAGTGGCAAACACCGCATAGGCGCGCAGGGCGGCGGATACCTGGCGGTCACGATCCACCGGCTTCCACGCCGCCTTCCCCTTCGCCACCATGGCCACACGCCGCGCCACCAGCTCCTCGTCGGGGATCGCCAGGCGAATACGCCGATTAGGGATGTCGATCTCGATCCGGTCACCCTCTTTCACCAGCCCGATGGCGCCGCCCTCGGCGGCCTCGGGCGAGACGTGGCCGATGGACAGGCCGGAGGTACCGCCGGAAAAGCGGCCATCGGTGATCAGGGCACAGACCTTACCCAGTCCCTTCGATTTCAAATAGCTGGTGGGATACAGCATTTCCTGCATACCCGGCCCCCCACGTGGGCCTTCGTAGCGAATAACAAGCACATCGCCTGCCTGGATCCGCTCGCCAAGAATGGCCGACACAGCGTCATCCTGGCTCTCGAAGATGCGCGCGGAACCGCTGAAGGTGAGGATGGAATCGTCCACCCCGGCGGTCTTCACCACACAGCCGTCCTCGGCGATGTTGCCGTAGAGCACGGCGAGGCCACCCTCGCGGCTGTAGGCATGCGCCAGGCTGCGGATGCAACCCCCGGCACGATCATCGTCCAGCGACGGCCAGCGTTTTTCCTGGCTGAAGGCCTGCTGGGTGGGCACATTACCGGGGCCGGCGCGGAAAAACATCTTCACCTGCTCGTCCCCGGTCTGCATCACATCCCACTGCGCCAATGCCTCGGCCAAACTCCCGGCGTGAATCATGGGCAGATCACGGTTGAGCAGACCGGCACGATCCAGTTCACCGAGGATACCCATCACGCCACCGGCGCGATGCACGTCTTCCATGTGATATTGCTGTGTCGAGGGCGCCACCTTGCACAGCTGCGGCACACGCCGCGACAGGCGGTCGATGTCATCCATGGTGAACTTCACCGCGCCCTCTTCCGCCGCCGCCAACAAGTGCAGGATGGTGTTGGTGGAGCCGCCCATGGCGATGTCCAGCGACATGGCATTCTCGAAGGCGCCGAAACTGGCCACCGAGCGCGGCAGCACCGAGGCATCATCGCGCTCGTACCAGGCGCGGGCGATGTCGACAATGCGCCGCCCCGCTTCGAGAAACAACGGGCGGCGATCAGCATGGGTGGCCAGCATCGAGCCATTGCCCGGCAGCGACAGGCCCAGCGCCTCGGTGAGGCAGTTCATGGAATTGGCGGTGAACATACCCGAACAGGAACCACAGGTGGGACAGGCGGAACGCTCCAGTTGCATCACCGTATCGTCATCCACCGAGGCATCGGCAGCACTGACCATGGCATCCACCAGATCCAGGTGCACCTCCTGGCCATCAATCACCGCCTTGCCCGATTCCATCGGCCCGCCGGAAACAAAAATGGCGGGGATGTTCAAACGCAATGCGGCATTGAGCATGCCGGGAGTGATCTTGTCGCAATTGGAGATACACACCAGGGCATCGGCACAGTGGGCGTTCACCATGTATTCCACCGAGTCGGCGATGATCTCGCGTGAGGGCAGCGAATAGAGCATGCCGCTATGGCCCATGGCGATACCGTCATCGATGGCAATGGTGTTGAATTCCTTGGCCACGCCACCGGCCTTTTCCACCTCACGCGCCACCAACTGGCCCATGTCCTTTAAATGGACATGACCGGGCACAAACTGGGTGAAGGAATTGGCAATGGCGATGATAGGCTTGTCGAAGTCGCCGTCTTTCATGCCGGTGGCGCGCCACAAAGCGCGGGCACCGGCCATGTTGCGGCCATGGGTGGAAGTGCGGGAGCGGTATTCAGGCATGGGGTTCCTCGTCGCGGATTTTGTGCCGTAGGCGTTCGCAGTAGATTCAACGGATTGATTTAGGTTGAAGACAGACGGCAATAATAACAGATGCTCACCCGGCGGCGACGGCACAGAAATTCTACATCCAGCAGAAAAGGATATTTCCATATATTTCCTGTGTTGCAGATTGACCGCCAGGCAGTCTCCTAAAGTCCATCTCCATACTGCCGATACTCTTTTTGCTTATATATATCTGCTCATATATCCGTTATCCATCTATCAATTTATTCCGGGATTCATACCATGAAGAAATCCTTGTTCTGGCAGCTGTTCACACCGGTCAGCCTGATTTTCACCGTCTGCATCATCGTCCTGGCACTGATGATTCCCAATATGGTGCGCAACAATACCGAGCAGGAGGCCATTGCCCAAGCCGAAATCACCGTGCAGCAATTTAAGACACTGCGCGCCTATTACACCAAGAACGTGATCAAGAAGATCGCCGGCACAAATGACATTTCCCCGGCCATCGATCACCAGGCCAGCCCCGACAGCATCCCCCTGCCAGCGACCATGATCCATGACCTCAGCGGCCTGCTCGAGGAACAGGGCATTTCCATCCATCTTTACTCGGCCTTCCCGTTCCCCAATCGCGAAAACCGCCAGATGGACAACTTCGGCAGAGAGGCCTGGCGCGCCCTCAGCCAAAACCCCGATACGGTTTTCAGCCGCGCCGAAGAAATCGACGGCAAAACCATGGTACGCGTCGCCATCGCCGACCGGATGGTCAACCAGGCCTGCGTCGACTGTCACAATTCCCGCGCCGACACACCCAAAAACGACTGGCAGCTCAATGATGTCCGTGGCGTACTGGAAGTCGCCCTGCCCATTGATCAGTCGCTCGCCAATGGCACGACGCTGAGCAATGAAATCACCGGCTTCCTGCTCGCCACCGCTTTGCTCATATTTGCCTCGCTCTATTTCATCTACAAAAGGACCATCGGCAAAAAACTCGAGCAACTGGCCACCGCCCTGCAGGAGATTGCCGAGGGTGACGGCGACCTGACTCGACGCCTCGATGAAAGCCGCAAGGATGAACTCGGCGAAGTCGCCCACTGGTTCAACCTTTTTGTCGGCAAGCTGCAACACCTGATGGGTGATATCAAGGGTTCAACGGACAGCCTGACGGGCTCAGCCCGGCAACTCTCCCAGATTGCCGAAAAATCCAACACCGAAATCACCGAACAGCAGATGCAGACCGACCAGCTGGCGACCGCCATCAACGAGATGGCCGCAGCGGTACAGGAGGTTGCACACAATACGAAACAGGCAGCAACAACGGCCGACAAGGCCAACCGGGAGGCCGGCAACGGACGCAGCATCGTCAATGGCAACATCGACGCCATGGACAATCTCGCCAACGAAATCCAAAAGGCCTCTGCCGTCATCCATCAGTTGCAGTCGGAATCCAATGAGATCGGCGGCGTGCTGGACGTCATTAAAGGCATTGCCGAACAGACCAATCTGCTGGCCCTCAACGCCGCCATCGAAGCCGCCCGCGCCGGTGAACAAGGACGCGGTTTCGCCGTGGTGGCCGATGAAGTCCGCACTCTGGCAAGCCGCACACAGGAGTCCACGCAGGAGATTCAAAACATGATCGAACGCCTGCAGTCGCGCGCCCAGGAAGCGGTCAAGGTAATGAATGAAAACCAGGCGCAGAGTCAGGCCGGGGTGGAAAACGCCAGCCGGGTCAATGACTCACTGCAAAACATCAACACCGCTATCGAGGAGATCAGCGACCTCAACACACAGATCGCCAGCGCCGCCGACGAGCAGAGTCATGTCGCCGAAGAGGTGAACCGGAACATCCAGCAGATCAGCCAGTGCACGGATGCCGCCGTCGGCGGCTCCGAGCAGGTCGCCCGGGCCAGCGAGGATCTGACCCGCCTAGCCACGCAGCTGCGCGACCTGACGGACAGGTTTAAGACCTAAGCCTTTCGCCACCGAACCAGTGATACCCGGGGAGTGTTTTTGTAGGAGCGGGCCATGCCCGCGATGAATTTTAGCGAAATTGATATGAAACGCAGCGGTCGCAGAGGTGCAGAGAACACAAAGTTCGTAAAAGGGTTTTCTCTGCATCCTCTGCGCCTTTGTGTTAATTCTTTTCGTTGAAAAACACCCATCGCGGGCATGGCCCGCTCCTACGATGGGGTGCACCATGACGGCCCAAGCCTCACTGCCGTCGCGGCGTCAGCCAGAACCACCAGACAATAAACCCGATCAGCGCCAGCCCGAGCAGATTCACCAGCCAGCTCATGCGCGGTCTCCTGGTCGGAAAAAACGCAGCCGATTGGCATTGCTGACCACGGTCACTGAGGACAGGGCCATGGCGGCGCCAGCAATCACCGGGTTGAGCAGCGGCCCACCAAAGGGATACAGCACTCCCGCCGCCACCGGGATACCCACCACGTTGTAGATGAAAGCGCCGAACAGGTTCTGCTTGATGTTACGCAACGTGGCGCGGGAAACGGCGATGGCGTCGGCAACACCGTGCAAAGAGCCACGCATCAGAGTGACATCGGCGCTCTCAATGGCCACATCGGTGCCGGTGCCGATGGCGAAACCCACGTCGGCGCGTGCCAGCGCCGGGGCGTCGTTGATGCCGTCACCCACCATGCCCACCACATACCCCTCGTCCTGCAACATAGCCACCCTGTCGGCCTTCTCACCCGGCAGTACCTCGGCGATCACCTCATCCACGCCCACCGTGCGCGCCACCGCCTCGGCCGTGGCGCGGTTGTCGCCGGTCAACAACACCACGCGGATACCCCTGGCCTGTAAACGGACTATGGCCTCGCGGGAGTCGGCCTTGACGGGATCGCTGACCGCCAGCAGGCCGGCAATCCGGCCATCCACGGCAAGAAACATGGGCGTCTGCGCATCGAAGGCCAGGGCCTCGGCACGCGCCACCAACCCGCCGGGCTCAATGCCGTTGTCCGCCATCAGTCTGGCATTGCCGAACAACACCGCACGGCCTTCCACGCACCCGCGCACGCCCAGACCTTCGACGGCAGCGAAACCCTCTAGCGCCGGCCATACCATGTCCCGCTCCCGCGCCGCTTGCAGCACCGCCTCGGCCAGCGGGTGCTCGGAACCCTGCTCGATGGCGGCCGCCAGACGCAGCAACTCCGTCTCATCGAAGTCGGAACCGGGCACCACGGCGGTCAGCGCCGGGCGACCCTCGGTGACGGTACCGGTCTTGTCCAGCACCACCGTATCCAGGGCGCCGGCCCGCTGCAAAGCCTCACCGTTGCGGATCAGGATACCCTGCTCCGCCGCCTTGCCCACCCCCACCATGATGGCGATGGGCGTGGCCAGTCCCAGGGCACAGGGGCAGGCGATAATGAGTACGGTCATGGTGGTCACCAGCATGTAGCTGACACGCGGATCGGGGCCGAAGTTGTACCAGGCAAGACAGGTGAGCACGGCGATAATCAGCACACTAGGTACAAACACACTGGCGATACGGTCGGCCAGGCGGCCGATGGCTGGCTTGGAGTTCTGCGCCTGACGCACCATCTCGACGATGCGCGCCAGCGCCGTGTCGGCACCCACATGTTTTGCCTGCATGAGAAAGCTGCCAACCTTGTTCAGGGTGCCACCCACCACCTCGTCGCCGCCGCCCTTCTGCACCGGCATGGGCTCACCGGTCAGCATGGATTCGTCCACCGTGGTGCTACCGTCAATAATCACGCCATCCACCGGGATCTTCTCGCCAGGGCGCACGCGCAGGGTTTCGTTGATGCCCACCTGCTCGATGGGCACGTCCTGCTCGCGACCCTCACGCACCACCCGCGCGGTCTTCGGCGTCAGGCCGATAAGACGCTTGATGGCCTCGGAGGTCTTGCCGCGCGCGCGCATCTCCAGCGCCCCTCCGAGATTGATAAGGGCGATGATGATAGCCGCAGCCTCGAAATACAGATGCCGCGCCGACTCGGGCACCAGCGCCGGCCACAGCAACACCAGGGTGGAATAGGCCCAGGCGGTGCCGGTGCCCAGTGCCACCA
>JALTPW010000735.1 GCA_026999335.1 Chromatiales bacterium | reverse complement strand
GAGGCCATGCGCACCACACGGCGGGCGACGTAGAGCGGGTCGACACCGCCATCGATCATGCGCGCCATCCAGTACAGGGCGGCGTCCGGCTTAGAGCCGCGCACGGATTTATGCATGGCGGAAATCTGGTCATAAAATGCCTCGCCACCCTTGTCGAAGCGGCGCACACCACCGGCCAGCACCTCGTTGAGCAGGGCTTCGCTGATGCATTCGCGACCATCCCCGCCCGGCTCGGCCAGATCGGCGGCGATCTCCAGCAGATTCAGGGCGCGGCGTGCATCGCCATCGGCAGCCGCCACCAGCAGCTCGCGCAGGGGCCCGGCAAAATCCAGCGGACGCCCACCCAGTCCGCGCTCCTTGTCGTCCAGTGCAGCATCGATCACGGCACGGATGGCCTCACGATCCAGCGACTTGAGCACGTACACCCGCGCCCGTGACAGCAATGCATTGTTGAGTTCGAAGGAAGGGTTTTCGGTCGTCGCGCCGATAAAGGTGACGGTACCGTCCTCGACAAAGGGCAGAAAGGCATCCTGCTGGGACTTGTTGAAACGGTGTACCTCGTCAACGAACAGCACCGTGGCACGGCCCTGTTCACGGCGCAGGCGCTGGGCATGGTCGATGGCGGCACGGATGTCTTTGACGCCCGACAGCACCGCAGAGATGCTGATGAATTCGGCCTTGGCGCGGTTGGCGATCATGCGCGCCAGGGTGGTCTTACCGGTACCCGGCGGCCCCCAAAAAATCATCGAGTGCAGACGGTCGGCCTCGATGGCGAGGCGGAGCGGCTTGCCCTCTCCCAGCAGGTGCGATTGGCCGCAGTACTCCCCCGGCGAACGCGGCCGCATACGGTCGGCCAGCGGGCGCCCGGTCAGCGATTCCGGCGTATCCGGCATCTTCGCCACCGGCCTGCCACCGAACAGATCCGCCGTGTCGCTCATGGCCGGGCGTCATCATCGGTCTCACCGGGCTCGCCAATCACGTCCACCCCCGGCGGTGGCACAAAGCGAAACGCCGCCGGGGATATCTTCGTATCACGGGCCACGTCGGAAAACTGCATCCGCGTCACCTGCCCAAAACCGTCCACCAGCTCCATGCGGCGCAGGTCGTGGGCGTCGAAACCCAAGCGCACGGCTTCGAAGCCGGTGTCTTCCTGCTTCGGTGTCAACTGCACCCAGACCAGGCCGTTACCGCGCTCAGGCAACTCCTCCAGCGTAAAGCGCTCTTCGACGGAGCCACTACCGCTCAATAACATGGCCGGTGTATCACCAAGGGCCGCGTCCAATGGCTTCACCACCACCTGTTCCAATTCCTCGTCATACAACCACAGGCGCTGGCCATCGGCGACGATCTGTTGCTTATAGGGCTCTTGATAGTCCCAACGGAAACGGTTCGGCCGCAACAGCAGCAGGGTGCCGCGCGAGACCTCCGGCTGATCAAAGGCCGGAGCCTGCACCGTCTGTACAAAGGTCGCCCGCAGTCCATCCTTGGCGGCAAAAAAGGCATTCAGGCGGTCTGTCGCCACACCGGCCTGCACCGGCAGGGTCAGCAAACCCAACAACAGCAGCGCCAAAAGACGCCATTCAGCAAAGCCTCTAACACTCAATCCACTGTCTCCCGATCTAAAGTTCATCTGCCATCGTGGCCAATCGCGACCACCCTACCCCTGTTCACCCTCAGCGTGATCTCGGCGTCCTGAGCGACAAATACCGCATTATGGATGCGAATCCATCATATGATCAGGCATACCGTCCGGCATGTCACCACGCATCGGATCTTGTTTGCGCAAAGCCTTATAGGCCTCAAACAGAGCGGCATCCAGCCGCCCCTGCGACACAGAGCTGAAGGTGAAATCATGCCCATCCGCAGAGCTTTTCATTTCCAGCGGCACGCCCTGCAAGTCACTCATCATCAGCGGATCGGCCGGCTCACCCATCATGGGTGCTGCCTGGGTCATGTCACGCGTAAAATCCATCATCGCCATCAGCGTTGCATAGTCCTCCGCAGAAATCGCGATGTCACCAGCCTTTGCCATGCAAACGTCGGCTACCTTGCGCGCACCGTCAAACAATGCATAAGACTGACAACTAACACCACCGATAGTCTTGCCACCACGCGATTCGGCTTGCAGTTTTTTTCCCGGCGAGGCATCGGCGGGCGGCACCCCCATCATACCGCCTACCGGTGCTTCCATCATGGCACGCTGCTCAGGCGGCATATTTTTCATCTGCTCCGCAATCATGCTCTGTATACCAGCCATTTGCGCGGACATTTTTTGCAGCATCACCTGATCGAATTCCATGTAAGTACCCTGCCGGCCATCCACAGCAATGAGCACATCACGAGCTTGATCATAGAGCGAATATTCGGGATCACCCTGCTCCCCCATTCGCACTACGCCATTTCTGACCTGGATCAGTGTCTGTTTAGCATCGTCAATGCCGTGTAGCGTAATGGTGGCATCGGCAAAAATGGTTGCCGTGCTCAGCAGTGTCGACAGGCCGATGATGGCGATGCCAAGTCTCCCTTTGCTCATTGAGTGGTGTCCTCTTTGGATTATTCAGTGTATTGGTGACGTTACAAGTCTAAGGTCAGTCAGATTCCGGCAATGGTTCGCCGGACTAAAAAGTCAACATTCCCACCCCAAGGGGAGGGGTATTGGGAGGAATTCACCCGCGATACACGGTTCAGCGTTGGTGCGCAACAAGCGGTGTGAAACGGCCCCTTAGAGATTAAAGTAACGGGGGTGGCAATAATCAAACCGCAGACTGGCCGAACCCATAAACGCGCTCATTCTGCGGAAACATAATGCCCCCTGAAATTTATCCGCCATCTTACCCGCCTCATCGTCCTACTGATAGCCGCAACGTGGAGGCGGGCCATTCTTGAAACCCCTGACACGCTGATTTTACAAGGCCAGGCCGGTGTGTGCCCGCCAGCTGCTAAGGCAATGCACGCCCGGCCAGCATGGCGATAAAGCGGCTGCGGTCAGCGGGCGAAAAATCCCGGTAATTGACAAACAGCGAATGCCGATCCTGATTATCGAGGGTCATCTCGATCCCCCACAGCGGCGACAAACTGGTAGGTAACATCGAATAACGCACATCGATCAACACCGCCGGGCGGGTCGGATCCAGGGCCACGAAGCCAGCGGAGAAATGCGTAAAGCGGGTGATGTCCTGCGCCAGTGCCGAGCCCGGCTGCAATTGTGGCAGATGCTGCGCGGCAGCGAACTTCACCACCTGCTCCCCGCGATAGACGCGTGGCTCGGAAAACAGCCCGACGCGTACCGCATCGACATAAAAATGCCCATCGCTTTCATAGATGGAGCGCCACAACAACAGGTTTGCCATGGTCGGTTTCACCACATGCCGCACGGCCGTATGGCCACGCTGCTGAATCAGGGTCTGCGCCACTCCCTCGGCGCGCTGATGCTGAACCACCGCCACCGCAAGATAGAGCCCCGCCAGCCCCAGCCCCACCCAGGCGGCCTGCGGTCGCGCCTTTCTGACAGCGTACACAATGGCGGCAAGCAGCGTCAGGGAAAAGACCGGATCGACAATGGATATCAGATTCCAGGCAATGCGCTCATCGCTGAAGGGCCAGAACAGCAGGGTGCCATAACTGGTGCAGGCATCCAGCAGGCCACTGGCGGCATAACCCAGAAAGGCATACAGATAGAGCCGGCCCGGGGCGATATGCCGGCGTAAAAAGGGCCACAAAATCAGTGCGGCGATGAGCGCGCCCACGGGGATAAACAACAGGGAATGGGAAAAATGGCGGTGAAACTCGATGGTCAGCAACGGATCGCCGGGCGAGCGGATAAGGGCATCGGCATCGGCCAGCAGGCCGGCGGCAAAGCCAATCAGGGCGGCAATCTTTACCTCTTTTCGCCGTGCGCCAGCCAGCGCCATGGCGCCCCCGAGCAAGCCCTGCGTTACGATATCCACGATGGAGTGCCCTTCTACAAATAAACCAGCCCGCTGAGGGGATTAACAAGATGACTCACTTTATCACACCCTCCTCAGCCAACCGCAACAGCCGCTAACAGCGCCCTACCACACTGTCACAAAACCGTCATTCCCCCGTCATATCCGTTTCACATTTCCCACCCAGAATGCTAAGGCCACCCTCGGCATCGCCGCCTTCAACTGGAGCAATGACGGCGACAACAACGACCCCACTCGCAGCAAACCCGATGTGGATAGCGTGGCCGGCTTCGAGGTTTCCGGCGCCTATCGGATTGCCGGTTTCTCGCTAGACGCGCAGTACAACAGTTTCACTGCCGACACCGTCGATGCCGCCTTTACCGGCGGCATCTACAAAAACGGCAGCACGACTCTGAGCAACTGGGCCGTCAAAGGTGGCTACATGATCATCGCCAGCAAGCTGGAACTGGTGGCCGGCATCAGCGCCCAGGACACCGACAACTATCAAAAAACCTGGAAACGTACCGAACTGGGCGTCAACTTCTTCTTCCACAAACACGACATCAAAACACAGCTCACCTATCGCATGGGTGAGAGTCTGAAGGGTGTCGACAATAAAGACGAGGATGAAGTGTATCTGCAGATGCAGTACGTATTCTAAGTTTGAATGGTATTCAGTTGCCGCGAAAACCGGCCAGGAATGGCCGGTTTTTCGTCTGCAATGAAAAAATTTTTTCTTGCCACACCGCTCGACATCGCTTCCGCATAACCCACTTGCGGAAAACTATTCACGCTATGATCTCTTTCACCTTGGCAGCCACTGCCCTGCCAAAAATATGATGCTGCCCTTTATCCAGATGAATGCCATCAACCTGACTTGCCGAGGTGATCTGCGCAGCATCGAGAAAAAAGCAATTATTCTCTTTGGCAGCCAGCGCATACTCCTCGGCCAGTCCCTGGCATTTTTTCTCACCACCCAGAAATTTTTCAGCGATCAGCCCCTTGGGTGCCTGAATTGGCGGCGGCGCAATCAGCAATATTTCCGGGCAAGACATGCCGGGCTCGATAGGCGCTTTCCTGATTGCTGTTATAAGGGATCTTATTCCTTGCGATGCATGCCATGCATTGTGTGGATGCATCGATTGAAAGTCATTTGTACCCAGCATCAAAATCACCAGATCCAAGGGTGAATGCATTTCAATGACTTGTTCGATACCTTGCAAACCGTTACGCCCGGACTTGAATGGATCATCCCAAACCGTCCGCCGACCATTCAGGCAATTTTCAATCACCCTCACCGATCTCATATCGTCGTTCAATACATTTTCCATGACGCCCGGCCAGCGATCATTAAAACCCAGGCGTTTTCGGCTCAAGGGAATGATTCCCCAGGTTAAGGAATCGGAATAAACAAGAATCTGTTTCATGATTTTTTCTCGAATTTCCAGGGAGGTGGGGCAAGTCTGGCTCTGATATACTGCACGTGGTCTGTCTGGCACACTTGTTTTGCAGCGGGCATTTTACAAAACTTAAAACGATTGGAGACCCCATGACGAAAGCAACAGCGCGACACATTCTCGTATCCAGCGAAGAACAATGTCAACAACTGAAAACCGAAATCGAAACCGGCGCCGATTTTGGCGATGTCGCCAAGCAGCACTCCAGCTGCCCTTCGGGCGCGCAGGGTGGCGACCTTGGTTCCTTCGGCCCGGGGCAGATGGTGCCTGAATTCGATCAAGTGGTTTTCAGCGCCGACGTAAATACGGTGCAAGGCCCGGTCAAAACCCAATTCGGCTATCATCTGCTGGAAGTAACCAGCCGCACGGATTAACGGACAGCCCAGATATTGCACAGTGGTGTCCGGACAACCTTGCCGGACACCACAGGAAAATTGTAGGAGCGGGCCATGCCCGCGAAAATCTCTTACCGCAAGGGTATACGGAGAAAAACAAAATCTATGCATTATCAGCGAACAAAAAGTAAACAAGATTCTCCGTATTGATAATGTTCTCGCGGGCATGGCCCGCTCCTACACACACGGCCCGGTATGCCAGATCCGTAGGGTGGGCACCGGTGCAGTCTTCCCATATTCGCGGAATATGGTGGGCAACGCCCACCCTACAAAAAAAGCTCATTTCAGCCTGAATCCGTGGCTTCAGGTTTAGTTTATGCCTGTTAAAGCAATTCTGTATCATCGTGCGTATAGGCCGGCGAACAACAGCACAACAGTTTGAGCGCCCTGTCGCTGCTGTTGTGAATGCAGTGCGCCGTTCCCGCGGGAATACAAACCGTGTCTCCCGCCATCACCTCGAAGGTCTCTTCGCCCAGAGTCATCAGACCACATCCAGCGATAATGTAGTACAACTCTTCACTTTGCCGGTGCCGGTGCAGAACGGTGGTCTCACCGGGGGCGACGGTCGCCTCGGCAAGGCTCTGCTGGCGGCTGCCAAGCAATGCATGCTGGGAAGGATGCATGAGTTCGCGAATCACGGAACCGTCGCGGGTGACATAGGGCGCTATATCCGCATAGCATGTCTTTTTCATTCAATTTTTTCCCTCGCCCAGAAACTTGAGATGACTGCCACAGCGCGCACGGCAATCGCTGGCGCCGAAGCCGGGGACGATGATTTCTCCGACGGCACGCTGATTGAGCGGGCATTCACCGTCGCTCGTAAGAATCACATCAATGACCTTCACGGCGTGTGCGGTGAGCAGATAGTCGATATGCCAGCGCCGTTTTTTGTCCTGTGACAAATGCCGCTGCACGCGGGCGACCAGATTGCGCCGGGCGCTGCCGGTGTAGAAATATTGCCCAGCGGGAAAGCGGAAAATACCGAGCCGGCCAATCCTGAGAATACGCGGACGTACAACGATAATATGCAATTGATAGGTGCACAGACTGGCATCAGCGGCGGCTTGCCTTTCCCAGTTACGCATCGTTCAAGCAATGACGAAGGCTGGCGGTAACGCCTGTTCGACGGACTCACACTGCACATCGCTGACCTCGGCATGGGTCGGCCCCTGCCAAAGCCAGTCACAGAGGGCATCAACGGCGGCCGGCGGGCCACAAACCAGTACCTCGACGCGACCGTCGGGCAGATTGCGGGCATAACCGGTGAGCCCCAGGTTTTCCGCCTTGCGCCGGGTGGAGCCGCGGTACCACACCCCCTGCACCCGTCCGCTGACCAGGCAACACCGGCAGATCATGGCAGTTCGATGCGCGCCGGCAAACCCGCGCGCAGCAATTGGCCGCCGGTGTCGAACTGTACGTCGACGGCATAACGGCCGTCGGCCTCTGGCTCCAGGCCAATGCGCCGCAGACTGCCGTGGTACGATTTACCTGCCACGCTCACGTTGATCGCCTGCCCCGGCTCCAGACTTGTAACACGCTCGCCATCGACCATCGCCCGTGCCAACATCGCCCCGGCGCGCGCCACCACCAGCAGTGGTTCGGCTTGCAGGTTGTTGATCACGGTCTGCCCCGGCTCGGCATTGCGCCGCACCACCCAGGCATCGAAGGGCGCCTGGATCCGGCTGTACTGCAAGGTCCATTGTGCCTGCACCAACTGTGCCTCAGTGGTCTTGAGCGCCGCCTCGGTACCCGCCAGGGCGATCTTCGCCAGGGTCAGATCACGATCCGCCAGCAGGGTGCGTTGGTAGAGTTCCCGGGTTCGTTCCAGTTCACGGCGGGCCTCATCGTGATCGTGTGCCCTGGCGATGCGTTCGGCTTCCAGCCCGGTGACGCGGGCCTGCAGGGGCCGGGCATCCAGCCGTAACAAGACGCTATCCTTTTGCACACGCTGGCCCGCTACGGCAGCGACCTCGGCGATCACGCCGGATACCGGCGTGCCCAGCACCACCCGCTGCAACCAGTGCAGGCGGGCATCCAGGGTCTCGGCAGTCGCCGCACCACACAGCAGCCACAGGGCCACCATGCCTCCCGCCATGCGCATGTTCATGGTTGTTTCTCTCCTTTCAGTGTCACGTCCTGCCCCAGCAAGGCGCGCACGCGCGCCCAGGCCAGGGTGATTTCGTAGTCGACCCGGGCCTGCTGCAAACGCACATCCGAGGTCTGGGTCATGGCATCGCCGAGATCGCTCTTCATTTCCAGCTCGTACAGGGCGCGGCTGCGATCCAGATACAGATCGCGGTATTCGGCCTGCACGGCCAGCTCCTGGCGCCGTGCACGCAGGCTGTGTAACGCACTCCAGCTCTCCAGCACGGCCTCACGAATCTCGCGCCGGCGGCGCTCCAGGTGGGCGCGGGCGGCCTGCAGTTCGGCGCGCCGCTGGGTAGTCTGTGCCTGAGTCTCACCCCCGGTGGTGAGCGGCACATCGAGGCTGACGCCCACGCGCCAGGGATCATTGCCGCCGCTTTCACGACTATAGGTAGACACCTCCGCCTGGCCGTTGAGCACCGGATAGCTGCCTGCCTGCGCGGCACTGAGGCGTTCACGCGCACCCTGCACCGCGACTTGCAGGGCGATCAACTCCGGGTTGGCCGCCTCGGCACTGGTAAACCAGGCCGCCACCTCAGGAATGTCCCGTTGCACGTCCGGCAACGCCGGGGCCATCAGTTCGGCGGGCAAGCTGTCACTGCGATTGATGAGATTGGCCAACCGCTGGCGTGCGGTACGCTGGCGGGTGCTGCTGGCATATTGGCGGGCACGGGTGAGTTGGTAGAGGCTCTCGAAGCGCAGCAGTTCGATGTCCGACAACTGGCCCAGTTCATTGCGCGACTGGGCGCGGTCGAAATTGACATAGCCGATGGACATGGCCTCGTTGTCGCGAATGACTTCGAGATCCACCAGCAGCACATCGAAATAGGCCGCCATGACGGCCAGCCGGTATTGATTGAGGGTATCGCGATAACGCTGCCGCTGTGCCGCCAGATCGGCCTCAGCGGCGGCCTCCAGCGCCGCCGTGCGGCCAAAGTCGTACAGACGCTTGCTCACCTGTAGACGCAGGCGATGATCCTGACGCGATGGGTCGTGAGCCAGGGGCGAAGGTTCGATCCAGCGCAGGCGCGCCAGCAGGGAACTGCGCAGGCCGTAGTGGCTCTCCGCCTGTTGCTGCACGGCGCGGGCCTGGGCGACGGCGGCCTCGGCCAACTGCAGGTCGGGGTGACTCTGATCGACATGTTCGAGGACGAAATCGAGGGTCAGGGATTGCGGCCAGTCCGGCACCGGCTCGTCGGCCACCACGGCCAGCGGTAACAGGATCAGCAGGGCCGGCAGCATGAGTCTCTCGCACCGTCTCATGGCGATTGCCGGGCGGCACGGGCCTTCTGACGCTTGTATTTGGTAAAGCGCATCGTCTTGTAATGGCCCTCGGCGATGAATTCCCCCAGCCAGAGGAATTCCTCCACGCCGGAGGTGGCGCCGGTATAGCGCATGATCTCCTTGCCATCGAGGTCATAAAAGACCATCACCGGCGTCGCACGCACACGATTGGCTTTGAATGAAAAATCCTTCTGTGTGATGGCATTGCCCTGAAACCCCACCATTTCCACATCGCCTTCGATGTCGATGGTGAAAATGCGGAAATGCGCGCGGAAGTATTTCTGTACCTCGGGCTGATTCAACACCGAGCGCTTCATGCGGTGGCAAAAGGGGCACTCGTCCAGCTCAAAAAAGAGCAGGATGCCTTTTTTGCCCTCGGTGCCGGCCGTCTCCAGCTCTTCCTGCAAATCGCCCCAGGTTTCGTCAAAGAAGTGGGTACCGGGATCACGTGTCTCGGCAGCAACAACCTGTGAGCCAACCAGTAACAAGGTTAAAAGAAGGCAAACAACGACCCGGATCCACGACAACATGACTGCCCGCCCCGTTTACTGGCCGGCCTCGTTGCCGGTCTGCGGTGTGTTGCCTGTCTGAGACATTTCATCTGTCTGGGGTATTTCATCTGCCTGAGGTATTTCATCCGTCAGAGGCATGTCGTCTGGCAGGGGTGTGCTGGTCTGCGTGGCAATGAAGTCAACGATCAGCTTCGCGGTCACCGACCCCACCTGGCGGGCCGCGATCTCGCCATCGGGCGATATCAGGTAGGTGGTGGGCAAACCCGGGATCTCACCCAGCTCACCGCTCGGCCCCGGCGTACTGCGCAAGATGGGATAGTTGATGAAATATTCTTCCGTAAATTGACGCAATTTCTTGACACCGACCTCTTCAAAGCTGATACCCAGCACCACCGCATCTTTGTCCTTGTGCTCTTCGTGAAAATCTACCAGCTCGGGGATCTCATCCAGGCAAGGCGGGCACCAGGTGGCCCAGTAGTTCACCACCACCCACTTGCCGCGATAGTCGGACAGGCGGTGTTTGACACCATTGATGTCCTCCAGCTCAAAATCCACCGGCTCGGCCACGACCGTACCACTGGTGGCGACAATCAGGCCCAGGCAGACCGTGAGGAGAAAACGTTGCATGTTGAAACTCATTTCTGTGAATAATCCCAGATTAATTAGTTGACCGCTTCGAGGCAAACCTAAGCGCATGATATTAACCCGGTAGTAATATATGTCGTGTTCAGCCGGTGTGTACCCGCCTTGGCAATGGCTCCATGCATTGCCCTATCTCCTGCACCCATGCAATCGTGACGATGCGAAAAACGCGTCTAAGGAACAAAGCCATTAACTATTTTTTGCCGGCATGGACGCAGGTACCAAAAATAGACGCTCTTAGGCGAGGGGCGTGAGCAGAAGCTTTAGCTACGCCAGACGAACACTCGGAACCACTGGACAGGCCGTTCAACCGATCAATCCAGCGGCAATCAATGGACGGCATGGACCAATCAACCCATACAGAACGTCAAAAAGACATCTTAGCGCGAAAGCCGTGAGAGGTTAAACCGGCGGCGGCTCAAAAGGTCGTGGCGCCACCGATAGTCTCGATAATGCCGTAATTCATCGCCAGGCGCGCCAGTTCCACATCACTGGCCACACCCAGCTTTTCATACAGACGATGACGGTAAGTGCTGATGGTCTTGGGGCTGAGACAGAGTTTGTCGGAGATCACCTGTGTTTTCTGTCCCTGGGTCAGCATCAACATCACCTGCATTTCGCGCGGAGACAGGTTGTCGAAGGGCGTGCTGGCACCACCGGGGGTACGTTTCAACGCCAGGGTCTGGGCGATGTCGGCGCCGATATAGCGTTCACCACCGGCAACAACCTTGATAGCCGTGATGATCTCCTCCACCGCACAGCCTTTGGTGAGATAGCCGCTGGCGCCGGCCTTCAGCATGCGGCTGGGAAAGGGTTCGTCGGCATGCACCGAGACGACAATGACCTTCAGCTTCGGCAGCAGTTGCGCCAGCTTGCGAGTGGCCTCCAGGCCACCGATACCGGGCATGCTGACATCCATCAGCGCCACATCGGGGGTTTTTGTGCTGGCAACCAGGATGGCCTCTTCGCCACTGGCGGCTTCGGCGACCACACGAATGCCCGGCGCATCATTGAGGATCCGGGTTATCCCCGTTCGCACCAGCTCGTGGTCATCCACCACCATGACTTTAATCATAAACTCCCTCCCCGGAATCCCGCCAACGGCATACTTGCTTGAATCAATTCCATTTAGACCCATTTTAACCTGAATCTATGTCCCCGGACTGTCAGTAACGTACTGTGCGCCGTAAGTAGTTCCTTACCCACAGCGTCAACTATACTGCCACAAGAGGCGCTCGGCTTCATCACGGCGTTGCGGCGTACCCACATCCACCCAGCGTCCGCTATAACGCTCGCCGCTCACCTGCCCCTGGATCATGGCCCCGCGCAACAAAGGGGCCAGCGGAAAACGCCCCCCCCCGCAGGCCGCAAACAAACGGGGAGAATAGACACCGATGCCACTGAACGTCAGCCTTGCCCCACGGGCATCCACGCCCTCCTCCGTGACGCGACCCTCGGTGAGGAAAAAATCCCCCGCCCGATGATGGCTGGGATTCGCCACCAATAGCAGATGCGCCAGCCCGTTGGGCTGTAAAGGCAGACGGGAAAAGTCATAGTCCGTATACACATCACCGTTAATCACCAAAAACGGCGCATCACCCAGTAACGGCAACGCACGATAGATGCCACCGCCGGTCTCCAGCGCCCGCTCGCCCTCTGGCGAATAGACGATATGCGCACCAAAGGCCTCGCCCGCACCCAGCGCTGCCTCGATCTGCCCACCCAGCCAGGCATGATTGATAACAATGTCATGAATACCCGCCGCCACCAAGGCCTCGATGTGCCAGACAATGAGCGGCTTGCCGGCCACCGGCAGCAACGGTTTGGGGGTATGGTCGGTGAATGGGCGCAGGCGTTCACCACGCCCGGCAGCGAGGATCATGGCTTTCACGCCGATTCTCCAGCAGGCAGAAAGTCCAGTAACGGTTGCAGCTCCCCGTAACGCTCCGCCACTTCGCGCACGTAGCCCAAGGTGCGCGGGATATCGCCAAGATAGCCGGGCTTGCCATCGCGCAGATTGAGGCGGGCGAAGATGCCAGCGGCCTTGAGGTGACGTTGCACGCCCATCCAGTCAAACCAGCGCAGCCAGGTCTCGTCATCGATGGTATCATTCGCTGTCCCGACGATGCCAACCCGCCGCGCATCACGCAGATAGTCCAGTGCCCAGGCCTCGACCCGCGCGCGTGGCCAGCGAATGTAGCAGTCGCGCAGCAGGGAAACCAGGTCGTAAGTCACCGGCCCTTGCACGGCGTCCTGAAAATCAATAATCCCCGGATTGGCTTTTTTGGTGAACATCAGGTTGCGCGAGTGGTAATCGCGATGCACGAACACCATCGGCTGATCCAGTGCCGAGTTTGCCAGATGCCCGAAAACGTCATTGAGCAACTGCTCCTGTGGCGGCGAAAAAGTCTGTTGCCGCTGCCTTTTCAAATACCAATCACGAAATAAATTCATTTCCCGCATTAACAGGGCATGATCGTAGGGGGGAATAGCGTCGAGCCGACCTCCACTTATTTGCTGCATGTGCAGTAGCGCGGACAATGCATCACCATAAAGCCGGTCGGCAGTCGCATTGCTCAACACTTGCAAATAGGGTGTGTCGCCCAGGTCGGTGAGCAGCAGAAAGCCCTGGTGGATATCCGTTGCCAGAATACGCGGTGCATTCAGACCCTCCGCGCTCAGCAGTTCCGCGATGTGAAGAAAGGGTGCGGTATCCTCCTGTGCCGGTGGCGCATCCATGACGATCAGCGAGCGAGCATCGTGACGGAGACGGAAATAACGCCGGAAGCTGGCATCACTGGAGGCCGGCACGATATCGAAAGCAGCCGTCCCCAACACATCGGTCAACCAGGTTTTCAGCAATACCAAGCGTTGCGGCATAAATCTCAGGTTCCAGAATCCAGGGCAGCGCACATCGAAACATACGCGAACCCGTTCTGGCAAGAGGTACCCGAACTCTCGATAGCCGATATAGGGAAAAATACCAGATAAACGGCTGTTCAACCGCTGTTGACTGACATACACACCGTATCCTCTACTCGTACTTGCATATTTGTCAGGCGACGATGGCATGCCATATTGTGCCCACGATACCCGCCCGTAGCGTGCGCCAAGCGCACGATAACCCTAAAACTGCTCAATGACGGAAAAACATGAGTTCCTTAATGGCACTTAATATTAGAAACATGCACGTAATAACACCCTGATTTGGCGTGCAGATCCAGTCTGGATTTGAATGCAATTTCCATACCCTTCTTAATTCTACTTTGTCACATTTAAATCATTGTTTTTAAACGTAGTCATAATCCTAATAGCCTATTTTTGCATGCCTTTTTCCTGTGGGCAGGAGGTAATAAAGCCCTGTAACCACAGGCAAGGCCACAGGTTCCCGGGCTATTTTAAAAATGCTTGAAAACAGGGTAACTACTTTACACCATAGAAGAACATGAAGTGTTGAAAGGTAATAGTGAATGCGCACATCGGATCATTGCTGCTGCCATCGATGTTCACAAGGTGCTCGGCCCAGGCTTGTTGGAAACCACCTATCAGCAATACCTAGCACATGAACGCTCGAAAAATTTGTTTTCAACTTGAGTACCCACTATCTGTTGAATCCCTGGGGGTTTAATTCCTCGCAGCTTGCGGCGAATGTTACTCCAGCCTGGCTGCTGACTCTGCTGAAGGAAGGTATCAAAAGCTTTGTCCTGTGAAACCTTCATGTGCTTCATGTTCTTCATGGTGTCAGTCGTTACAAAATAGGCTTTAAAACCGTAACGCCATGATTTTATTGATATCTAATCTGACAAAGTAGAACTAACGAATAGTTACCAGACTATAAAAAAGGGTTTTCCATGAGCGATCCAAGCCCACATCTGGCAGGCCGCGGAGACAAAAATCAAAAGACGCGGTTGATGCCCAGGGAAATGACGGAGCGTTTGTAGCTGTAAACATCGACATTGGAATTGTTGTCGTAATAATCATATTGCCCTTCCACCTCCCAGTATCTGGCAAAGCCGCGGCCCAGGCGTGCGCCGAGGCGAATCTGATTATCAACACGGGTAATAGAGCCAGCACCGCTAATATCGCTGGGATCGTTATAGACACTGTAGCGATAGCGTGCATCCAGACGCATCCTCCAGCGTGCATCCAAGCGCAGGCTGGCGATGGCGCGCACGGCATGCCGTGTCGGCGAAAAACTGGTGAAGCGAATGCCATTATCTCTGTCGTTACGATCATTCACCTCTAACTGGTAATAGCTTCTTAATCGGTGCCTGCCCATACTGACCTGCATGCCGGCACGCAACTGGTGACGCCAACCATCCAATGCCTCAAAAACCGCATCCGTCGCGGTAATGTAATTAAGCCGATAGCGCAGACGCAGATATTTACCATCGCCAAGCCCATACCGCCCGCGTGCCTCGCCACCAAAAATACGCTGGTAATTGTCGCCACCCAAATAGCTTTCATGCCAGGAACCGGTAAAGCGCATACGCCACTCTCCCAGCCTGCCGAAACGGGACAGACCCAGGTGTAATTGGCTGAAATCATAGTTATTCAGGGTCTGGTATTTTTGCACATTAGCGCCAAAGGAAAGACGCACACCATCCTTGCGCCCACCACGCAGCCAATAATTGCCCACGCCCATGATTTCGAAACTAGTATCGCTTTCACCCACCACACCCACCAGGTCTTCGTTAGCCTGTTTCACATTGGAGTCATAATCCGCATTAGCAGCCACGAAACCGCTCCATTTTTTGGTTGGTTTTTTTCTCACACCGGTTCCCAGGCGCTTCAATTTTTTTGCTGGGCTTTTTTTCACATCGGTTCCCAGACGTTTCAATGCCTTGGCAGACAGGGCCTTGAGACTAGCGTCTGTACTGTGCTGATACGTTCGCAGGAACCAGTCGCTGGCGGAATGTTCATCACCGACTTTATTGGCAATCAAACCCAGATTGAAATAGGCCAGATGGGTGAATTTTGGTGCTGCCAGCAAACGGGTGAAGATCTTGCGGGCATCACCGTAGCGGTCAAGACGGTAATAGGCAACACCCAGGTTGTAATCCAGCACGGGTTTGTCCAGGCCCAGTTCACGGGCCCGCAGAAAATGGTTCAGCGCATTTTCATAGTCACCGGTATTAGCAGCTCCCACGCCCCGGGAAAAACTGTCACCGACCTCACCGGCAAGGACTGCAAGAGGCATGAACAAGATCAGAGAGAAGGCAAAAAAAGTTGCATATAGCCACATAATGTACCTCAACAGACAAGTGATCGACGGATACATCAAACCACCGGGATCATGAAAAAAAACAATCCCCCCTGGCATACCAGGGAGGATTGTTTTTTTACCAAGGACAACTTAACAGCAGCTTAAATTTTAGTTGCCGGAAAATCGTATCAATCAGGATTGATCATCCTTGTCGTCATCTTTGTCGTCTTTGTCGTCATCTTTGTCATCCTTGGCATCGTCACGGTCGTCATCAGCATCGTCACGGTCGTCATCAGCATCGTCACGGTCGTCATCGGCATCGTCACGGTCGTCATCGGCATCGTCACGGTCATCATCGGCATCGTCACGGTCATCATCGGCATCGTCACGGTCATCATCGGCATCGTCACGGTCATCATCGGCATCGTCACGGTCGTCATCAGCATCGTCACGGTCATCATCGGCATCGTCACGGTCATCATCGGCATCGTCACGGTCATCATCGGCATCGTCACGGTCATCATCGGCATCGTCACGATCACCGTCTTCGCGACCTCTCTTGTTGTCGTCGTTGTCGTGGCCGTCGTGCTCGTCTTCACCATGATCGTCGTCATCGTCAGGATCGTTACGGCCATGATCTTCGCCTTCGCGATCATCGTCATCGGGCCTTCTGTCATAAGAAAAGTCCGGCAGGCTCAGTACATTACTAATATCTCTGACGTCATCACTATCGATAACCTGAATCGTTATATCGAGATCATCCAGATCAATCGCCTGTGCACTCTCCATGCTCAGAGTCAGGACGGAAAGGGCAAAGCCAGCAGCCATCAACGTGGCTTTCACATTCGTCATTACAGCTACTCCTACATCAGATTCTGTTAAACCAAAGCCTTCCCTTTCCGGCATATCCTTTATGCCATGCGCTGAACAGGCAGCCCGACACTGCCCGTGACTCCCGGTTTTTGTACGTCGATCTGGATTTTCAAGGTCGTCACCCTGTTGTCATGCTCAATATGCGCAATCAGTTGACCGCTATTCGCCTGACTGGCGATCACTGGCAGACGCAGCAGGTTGCTGCCCTTGGCGAGATCAGTGCGCCATTCCAGGCGCTTGCGCCCGGGGTAGCCCGCGATGGTAACGTTGTCCGGCAACTCAATGGAAATCCTTGCCCCCAGCACAGCCCGCTCGGCATTGAATACCAGGCTGACATCCTGCTTTTCATTAAGGGCATCAAGAGCAATGGAGACTATCTGCAGTGGTTCAGCCCCTTGCGGAGCAATTGTTTGTTGAGCAGGAAAGAGCCCGATCACAACCCAGAGCGCCAAACCGGCCACCAGGGCGCTACCGAACCCCGTCACGAAGCCGTGCCGGTGGTGATGACTGACGTTGCTTTTCACTGCCTGCCGCAACACCCGTTCGGCAAAGTCCACTGATGGGGCAGGAACCGGCATGGCCTTGAGATCGGCGCGCAGTGCCTGTTGCCGCGAAAATCGCCGCTGACAGCCAGCACAATCATTCAGATGACGCTCGAAAGTGTCCCGCTGCGCCGCTGGCAGTTCATCATCGAGATAATCGTCTATTCGCTCGTAAAATCCATCGCATGTCATTTTCATCCCCTCTCGTCTGTAACTAACGACGATGGATTAAATAAGGTTCCGCTATTCTCCAAATCCATCGACGAGCCTACCGGGCCATCTGCAGGTGGCTCCTTTATCCCATTCAGTAGCGTCCGCATACGCGCCCGGGCACGGTGGATGCGGGATTTCAGTGTGCCCAACGGCACTGCCAGCATCTCTTCCAACTCGGTCAGACGATAACCCTCGATGTCATGCAGGGCCAACAGGGTACGGTGATCGTCACTGAGCCGCTCGAAGGCCGCCTGTATTTGTCCCATACGCTGCTCTCGCGCCAGCGACTGCTCCGGCTGTTCATCGCTGGAGGCGGTGCTTTCATAGAATTTTGTTTCATCATCGATCAGTTCAAGCCGCGAACGGGCCTTGCGGCGCGTGCTATCGATGAACATGCGGTAAAGGATCGTCACCAGCCAGGGACGCAGTTTCTCGACCTTGGCGATTTCGGCATGGCGGGGATAGAGTTTGACCAGCAGATCCTGCACCAGATCCTCGGCATCCTGCCGATGGCCGCAAAAACGGTAAGCGAGCCGGTACAGGTGATCGAGGTGAGAACACACCAGCGTCTCAAAATCAGGCAGTGTCTCGCGCCGGGCACGAAAAGGAAGGATATTTCTCATGATCATGGAAGGTATAGGAAAAAACTTAAGTGGATATTAAAAACACCTCGAAAATCCCCCGTGTGCAACCACTGAGGCACACGAAAAATATTTGACTTGCGCTATGGCGTCATTGACGGGTAAAAGGTTCCCATGGATGCGAAAAAAACAGTGGAAAAAATAGTGAAAAAAACCGTAAAGACCGCTGACCATGAACTCCTGAGCCTGCGCCGCGTCGCCATCGACACCTACCGTGAAAACGTGGCCTATCTCCATCGGGAGTGTGAACTCTATCGTGCCGAGGGCTTTCAGGCCCTGTCGAAAATCCTCATCGAATCTGACAGTCATCGTATCCAGGCCCTGCTGAACGTCGTGGACGACGACGCCATCGTCACCCCCGGCGAGTTGGGTCTGGCGGAGCAGGCCTTCGAGCAACTGGGCCTGGATGAAGGCACTGCCGTGCGGGTGGATCACGCCGAGCCGCCGCTATCCATGGATGCCGTCCGGCGCAAGATCGGCGGCGAACCCCTGTCCCTTACAGACTACCGTGCCATCACTCACGATATCGTCGCCAATCGCTATTCAAAAATGGAAATGGCCGCCTTCCTGGTGGCTGCCGGGCAGAGCGGGCTGGATCGTGAGGAGATCCTCTTTCTGACTCGCGCCATGACCGAATCCGGCGAACGCCTGCACTGGCACGAACCGCTGGTGGTCGACAAACACTGTATCGGTGGCATCCCCGGCAATCGCACCACCATGCTGGTGACGCCCATTGTCGCCGCCCACGGTACGCTGATGCCGAAGACTTCATCGCGCGCCATTACTTCCCCCGCCGGCACGGCCGACACCATGGAGGTACTGGCCCGGGTCGAGCTGTCACCCAGCACTATGCACAGGGTGGTACGCCGTGAGCGCGCCTGTCTGGCCTGGGGTGGCACTGCCAGACTGGCGCCGGTGGACGACATCCTGATCGCCGTGGAGCGACCGCTGGGCATTGACTCACAGGGACAGATGATCGCCTCCATCCTGTCGAAAAAGCTCGCCGCCGGATCCACCCATCTGCTGCTGGACATTCCCGTTGGCCCCAGCGCCAAGGTGCGCCACATGCGTGAGGCCCTGCGCCTGCGCAAGCTATTCGAATACGTCGGCGACCGCCTCGGCCTGCACATCGAGGTCATCATCACCGACGGTAGCCAGCCTATCGGTCGCGGCATCGGCCCGGTGCTGGAGGCGCGCGACGTGATGTCCGTGCTACATAACGAGCCCGCCGCCCCCGACGACCTGCGCCAAAAGGCCCTGCGCCTGGCCGGACGCATCCTCGAATTCGATCCGGACGTGCGTGGTGGCAGCGGCTATGTGATGGCGCGCGACATCCTCGATTCCGGCCGTGCACTGGCCAAGATGCTGGCCATTATCGAGGCCCAGGGGAAACAGACCCAGCACTTCGAACCCGGTCGCCTGAACCGTGAAATCATCGCTCCCCGTGACGGTGTGGTCAGCGCCATCGACAATTTCCAGATGTCGAAGATCGCCCGCCTCGCTGGCGCCCCCATGGACAAAGGCGCTGGTGTCGATCTGCTGAAAAAACTCGCTGACCCGGTCAAAAAAGGCGAGGCATTGTATCGTATCCATGCCGAATTTCCTGCCGATTTCAATTTTGCCAGCACGCTTGCCAGCGACAACAGTGGCTACCGGATCGGCAATCAAGCCACTGCGGAGGGGCCACCACCATGAGTGACACGCAGGTCATCGGTTTCGGCGAATACAGCGCCCAGGGCAAGGGCCTGGCAAGGGCGCTGGGTGTCTCCTTTACCGAGGCGGAAATCCACATCTTCCCCGACGGCGAACACAAACTACGCCTACCCACACCACTGGCGGCGCACGTCATCTTCTGTCGCAGCCTCAACGACCCGGATCACAAGCTCATCGAACTGCTGCTGGCCGCCGCCTGCGCCCGCGACAATGGCGCCAAACAACTCACCCTGCTCGCCCCCTATCTGGCCTACATGCGTCAGGACATCGCCTTCCATCCCGGCGAAGCGATCAGCCAGCGCATCATCGGCGCCCTGCTGGCGCAGACTTTTGATGCGGTGATCACGGTCGATGCCCACCTGCACCGCATCGACCACCTCTCACAGGCCATCCCCCTGCCCCACGCTATCAACTGCAGCGCCACCCGGGCGATGGGCGAATTCATCACCCGCGCATGTCCCGCTGCCCTGCTGCTGGGGCCGGATGGTGAATCCGCACAGTGGGTGGCCGCCGTCGCCGAGGCCGCCGGCGGTCTGGACTTTGGCGTCGCCACCAAAATCCGGCGCGGTGACCACGATGTAAGCATCGACATGCCCACGCTGGACTTTCAGAGCCGGCAGGTGGTTCTGGTGGACGATGTCGCCAGTACCGGCCGCACCCTCGCCCTCGCCGCACGCCAAGCCCGCGATGCCGGCGCCGCGGCAACACATTGTCTGGTCACCCACGGCCTGTTCATGGGCGATGCCCTGACACAACTGAAAGACGCAGGTATCGACAAGGTGTGGAGCACCGACAGCGTGCCCCATGCCAGCAATTGCATTGCACTGTCAGGCCTGCTGGCCGACGCCGTAAAACAGATCACCCATCCGTAGGAGCGGGCCATGCCCGCGAAACGCTTTTCCCAGCAGCGACAATGAAGGTAAAGAAC
>JALTPW010000734.1 GCA_026999335.1 Chromatiales bacterium | reverse complement strand
GTGTTATCGCGTTCCTCTATCATCGACGTTGGGACATTGAGAAATATTTTGACAATTTCAAAAATGATATGGCAAATGCTAAAGCTTGGGGAAAAAGTCGTGAATGTATCGAGCAACAAAGTTTGCTGGCCATGGCGTCATACATTTTGATGCGACTGTGAGAGGCAATTTAGGCCGCTTTTAGAGAAGTACCTCTGAGATGGGCCGGACACCAATGCTCTGAGTATGGACAAGAATGATCTTACGTGCGTATCAACCAACAATTGTTTCTTAACCGGAAGCCCAGCTGACGTCAGCCCTGGATATACCTGAACACACCATGCATGCAAGATCGTTCCGACAACGTCGGTCGGACTTGTCTTTCGTTTTTCAATAACACCTCGAAGCCTCCTGGCGTGCCTCGACAAGCTAAGTTTGGCGTGCGTACTCATCAGGCATCACCCGTAATAAGCATATGTTGCACGCTACCTCTGTTCATTACTTATACCCTCTTGGATCCCTGCCTTGAGTGCTTTCAATAATCGCAGATATTCTTCAAACACATTCCCCGTCACGGCGTATTTGTCCATCATATCTTCAACCAAACGATATCGTTCCTGGTTATCAGTTTCACGTCCAAGTATCTCAAGGACAGCCTTTCTGGTCTCGGGTGACATTACTCTTGCCATGTCCCGCCCCAACAGTCGTGCGCTGGCGCACTCGTAGTCAAAATCATCGTCAGCCAGCAGGTCTGGATGCTCTTCGGCCAAGCGGTTTCGGTTTCCGGCATCCAGATAGTTACGCATGAGGAAGGCCAGATCACCCGCATCTTTGCTGCCCTGAGGAATGCTGCGCTCACGCCATGCAATAGTTTTCAGAACGGCCAGGCCTGCCAGTGTCGCGAATGGGATATCGAGCATCGGGACGGATCTGAGCCTTATCATTTGTGCATTTCGGTAAGCATCCTCGAATCCCAGCACGTTCATCCTGATGCTGTGGTCGGGCGGCCAACTTATCTCCTTGTTGGCATGCTCCAGAGATCCAAACGGGACAATATCGATCGGTAGATTGCACTTGTACAAAAGTCTTTGCGCTGACGGGGTTGGCTCAAATTGGCCGGTGGCTGCCAGCCCATCCTTCAGGGCGTGGAATTCGTCCCAGTCAGCAACTTTCACTCCCAGGTCGACATCAACTGTAGCGCGCTTGATTTCGATGCCATGTCCATAGCTCAGAATCATGTCTCTTGCCGTTGCCCCTAGCACAAAGTAATGGATATTTCTCACGGCAACCACGTCCGTGATTGCGTCGAAAATTCCCACCATCAAGGGATCAATCTTCCCGGATAAGTCCAGCAAGCTCTTGCTCATAAATCATCCTTGCGGTTTCGATATTCCGGGCATCGCCTGTTGCCAGCAGATCGGCATAGATTAGCAGGGGTGGCGCCAGTTCGGGGTACGGCCAGTCGTATCCGTTTCGCCAAAAAGCGTCCAGTGTCTCCACATCGCCACTGAGGGATTTCTTCAGTTTGTTCGTGAGCAACAATTCCCCCAGCTTGCCCCTTGTGTAAATAGTAACCTGTTCCGGCTTCAGATATTTCGTCAGTTTTGCCGCTGCCACTTCCCCACCCCAGCAGGCCTGGAAGTCATGCAGCCGGGCTTGTTTCCACCAGTTTCGGTCAGCTGCCTGGTAGCGCCCGGTCACCAGTTTGGGCCGTAGCTGCTCCGGGTAGACAGTAACCCAGCGCTCGATTAGTTTTTCTTTGTTGGCCAGCCGGCGCCCATGTTTGCCCATATCCATCAGGAAGCCCAGCTCTTTGAGGTCGGTGATTACCCATCCCACCGTGCCCAAGGCGACACCGGTGGCCTTGACGATATCGCGATAGGACGCATTTTCGAGACCAGGATGACAGAGCAGCGCAAAGAGCACTTTCAGGCCGGTCGTCTGGAAAGCGCGGGTAGGTGGTTTCCGGTGGGGTTTTTCGACGGGTTTGTTGCCCTTGATGTAAACATAAACCGGTGGCTCATTGAGGTAAGCGTTGCCCGCCACATCCAGGAATGGCATAGCCATCGCTTTCAGCCGCTCGGCCATCTTCGGGTTCACATAATCAGTAACGATCAATCCTTTCTGCGGGAATCGCTCCAACTGGTGAACAGCCACTCCCAACGTGGCCGGGGTGAGCCGGGGCTTGAGCTCCACGACAAATTGCCGATCTACGCCGGGCGCGGTCAGGCGTACCAGGGTATCGGCCCGGTGACCGGCGCTGCCGGTGAGATCTTCGGCCTCAATGGTCATCTGCAACCCCGTAGTGTCGTGTAACACTTTGAGGACATTTTGCAACAGCTCCGCCTCTTTATGTGCCGTTTTTCCGGGTGCAGTATCCATCATTATGTACACTTAACACATATGTTCATTGATTATGAACATAATAGAATAATGAACATGTGTCAACAGTCGGTGGGGTAATGCGCCCTTACTATATCTGGTGTTGTGGAATGTGCACGAACACTTCTTTGCGCAAGTGAAACGCCACCTCAAGCCGGGTGGGCGTATCTATTACCAGTTCGGTTCCTGCGCAACATGACACGCCTGCAGGATATGCTACGGCGCAACGGCCTGCAGATTGTGGCGCAATTCCAAACCCCCGCCATAGTCCCGGGCGAACAGTACATCACCTGCGTAATCCAGCCACGACCGCCAGATCGACGATAGGTTGCTCCAGCGATTCATCACTCAGCAACGTCAGCCCGCCCGTCGTGCCCTCGACAGCAAGGCGCAGCAGCCGCCGGCCATCCTCTGACAGCACCCACAGGATGTCCCCCTCCGGGCTCAGCCGCAATGCTCCGGGTGGTACCGGCAGTTCCAATTCACGCGCGGCCAGCGCCAGCGCACCCAAGCCCTTTTCGATAGCATGGATCGAGACCTGTGAAGCATCACGGTTGGCAACGAACAGCCAGCGCCCCGACGGATGCACCGTCAGATCCACCGGTCGCTTCGCCGTCTTGAAGGGCGAGCCAGGCAGGGCCGAGAGGGCACCGACCTGGTGCTGGATGCGATAGGCCGAAATATCATTGGAAGCGGCGTTCGCAACATAAG
>JALTPW010000733.1 GCA_026999335.1 Chromatiales bacterium | reverse complement strand
ATTCGGTCATCAAGCCATAAATAGGCGAATGCAACTTCGGATGGGCCAGACGCTTGATCTGGTAAACATAGTCCGCCGCCACCAGCTCACGGCTACCGGTCTCGCTGAAATCACCAAGGACATCGATAGCCTCCAGTTCGTCGGCACTGAGCTTGGCATACCGCGGCTGTCCCGCCGTGTCCTGCGCAAAAGCCGGGTGTGGCTGGTAGCGAATACCCGGCTGGATATGGATTTCGTAGACACTGTAGGCGATCTCCGTTTCCGGCGCATCGGCGGGCAGGCGCCTGCCCTGTTCATCCTCGAACCAGGGCTGGGGCACCGCACTGGCGGCCAGCGGGATCAGTTCATAGGGACGTTTGAGGTAGTGATATTGCAGCGGCGGCTCGTAGATCTGGCCGGTGAAAACGATCTCGTTGGAAGCATAGGAACGCGCCGGGTCGAGATGCTTGGGACGCAGAGAAAACGACGAATAGTAAATATTCTGCGCCGAGTCGGCATGCGGATAGGGATCATTCCAGGCACCTTCACCGCAGGCAGCGAGCAGTAGAACCATGGTGCTCAGCAATCCGGCCCAACAGGCTTTTCGTTTAATTTTTCGCATAAATTCACTCACGCGGCATAAACTGCCATCCTCGGCGGACAGAAGCAACGAAAAGGAGCGGAAAACTAACTGCAATGGGTTTTCCGCAGCAGATCAGTCCTAAATTCGGCGACTCCTGGCAGTGGGAATGGGTATAATCCACCCCACACGACACTGGCGGCTACCTGCTACGACCGGCCTACCCGCCGCCAGCAACGCCGCAGAACGCATGTCGACACTTCATTTATCACTATTTCAACGAACAAGGCTATCTATCATGGGCTTCCTTGCAGGAAAAAACGTATTGATCGTCGGACTCGCCAGCAACCGTTCCATCGCCTGGGGCATCGCCAAAGCCATGCACCGGGAAGGCGCCAGCCTGGCCTTCACCTATCAGAATGAAAAACTCCAGGGGCGCGTGGAGAAGTTTGCCGCCGAATGCGACTCCGACATCACCCTACCCTGCGACGTCGCCAGTGACGAGCAAATCGATGCCGTGTTCACGGATCTGGCTAAATCCTGGGAACACCTCGACGTGATTATCCACTCCGTGGGCTTCGCACCGCGCGAGGAGCTGGAAGGCGAATACCTCGACAACGTGACCCGCGAGGGCTTCAAGATCGCCCACGAGATCAGCTCTTACAGCTTCGCCGCACTGGCCAAGGCCGGTCGCAGCATGATGAAGGGCCGCAACGGTGCCCTGCTGACCCTGAGCTATCTGGGCGCCGAGCGCGTACTGCCCAATTACAACGTGATGGGTCTGGCCAAGGCCAGCCTGGAGGCCAACGTGCGTTACATGGCCGACAGCCTTGGCCCGCAAGGCACCCGCGTCAACGCCATCTCCGCCGGCCCCATCCGCACCCTGGCCGCCTCCGGTATCAAGGGCTTCCGCGCCATGCTGAACTACTGCGAGCAAAATACCCCGCTGCGCCGCAACGTCACCATCGACGAAGTGGGCAACGTCGCGGCCTTCCTATGTTCCGACCTGGCCTCCGGCATCACCGGTGAAATCACCTACGTCGATGCCGGCTACAACATTACCGGCATGGGCCAGCTCAGCCAATAAACGACCACCGACTAAAATAGGTGGATTAGCGCATTCGGTGCCGATGACTAAAGTCATCAACGCACATGAGCCAAAACAGTAGAATCAAAGCCACCGTCTAAAGACGGTGGTTTTAAACAAATTAATGGAAAATAAATATCCTGTAGGAGCGGGCCATGCCCGCGATGGGTTGTCACTGCTGAGCTGTGTAGCCCATCGCGGGCATGGCCCGCTCCTACAAAAACGGTAAAGCACAGATTTTATTCTTTTCCCCAGCCTCTCACCATTTCCTGCGCGGATACCCCCCTTTCATTCTCGCTTTCTCAGTCATGTAGGGTGGGTGCAATAACGCCCGAACGATGCGGTTCGCTACCACTCACCAGCATCCTATGAAGACGGTGGTTTTAACCTTAAAAACGCAATGAATAAAACCTGAATCCAAGGATTCAGGTAAAATGCCGGACTGACGCCCGCCAGCATGGCAACAGGCCAGACGGGGACAGCAGAATTCAGCAATTCGCACCTCAACGATCCACACCCAACACAGGCATTCTTAATGAAACGGGAAAAGTCCAGACTGCGGGCAGCCCTCGGCACAGCACTATTCGCCCTCACCGTCTTCGTCATAAACACGACCACCAGCACAGCCAATACCCCACCCGCATCGATACAACTTCTGCTGCTTGCCCTGGCCGACAATGCCCTGACACTGACGTACCGTTTATTGAACGAGTCTTCCGCCGCAAAAGGTGTCCTTGCCAGCGATGACGCCGGGGTGAAAGCCCTGCACGCCAAAGCAATGGCATTTTATGAGCAGGCCGTCGCGGCCGATAGCCGTGATGAGGGAGAAACCCGTGACCAGGCCCTGTTGCAGGCCAAGATGACGCTGCTCAAAGCCGCCCAGCTGGCAAAAAAAACACCCGGACTCAATGACCACAGTCATTCTCTGTACCAGCGTCGCGCACAGAGTGCCGATGCGCTGCTCAGTGCGCACAAACGTATCCGTGAAGAACTGAAAACCGGGGCCGACGCCGAGGCGCTGGAAAACAGGGCCATCGCCGATATCGCTGCGGCCACTGCCCGCTATGAAAAAGGCGACGTAAGCGCCGCCACCCAACGCATCGATCAAGCACTCAATGCCTTGAAGGGTTCGCTGATCAGCCTGCGCAACGGCTCGACACTGGTGCGCACACTGCAGTTCGACAACCCAAAAGAAGAGTACCAATACGAGCTGGATCGCAACCAGTCACAAACCTTGCTGAGCAGTATTTTGCTGCAACAGGAGCCCCTGCCCAAAAATGCCAAACAACGCTTTGACAAGGATATGAAGACAGCGAAGGCACTACGCCAACAGGCAGTGGCGCTGGCAACAAGAGGAGAGTACGAGGCGGCCATCAAGACCCTGAAAGAGTCCAGCAGACACATTGTGCACGCGATCCGCGTTGCTAGGGGC